>JAJZDO010000955.1 GCA_021805955.1 Acidobacteriota bacterium | reverse complement strand
CGACGAGGAAGCAGGAAGCGGTGAGGCCGACGGTGAGACCGATGACGCAACAGACTCGGACGCAGACGCTGTCGTCGGGTTGGCAAGCTGGGCTGTCTGCGCAGCAGCAGCCTGAACGGGCGACTGCGAAGTTGGTTGCAACTGTGGCTGAGCGGCTGGTAGTTGACCAGCCGACGGCTGAGCAGGCGCAGAACCGGCGATCTCCGTGACCAGGCGAGCCTGCGAGCCGAAGCGATGATAATCGCTGAACTCGGTCTCGTTGATGCGGGTACGGTCGACGGTCTGGATGATGCCGCGTTGCTCCCATTTGTCAGGCGTGGTGGTCAGCGTCACGCTATGCAGCGGGCAGGTGCTCTGGCTGGCGCCGATGGTAACCGGACCCCACTCGATCATCATCGAGCCGCGCAGCAGACTTTCGCCGGGACGCGGATCGACGGTGATCTGGATGCGGCGAATCACTCCCGTCTGCGGCTCGATGACCAACTCGCCGTGGTAGCCGGCGAGCAGGACGCTGGGCACGGCGACCATGTCCTGATGCTGGCCGTCGAGCGCAGGGCGATAGGCGACGTCGCAGCAGTAGTGGACGGTGTAATGTGAGGTACTGCGCGGCACGACGAAGTGAAAGACTGCGAGCCTGGTTCCGTCTTCCATCTGCCAGCGCAACCAGGCGATCTGGCCGTGGGCAGCGTCGGTGAGCACGGTTGTGAGCACCGGTCCAAACTCACCCCAGGAGACGAGGTCGCGCGCTTCGCGGAAGTTTTCGCGTCCGCCGGAAGCGGCTTTGCGGGCAGCGCTGGCCGATTTGGCGGCGGGCGCATCTGTTTCGATGCCGTCGCGGATGGTGACTGGCGTCTGGTCCTCGCCAAGCAGCAGCAGGCCGCCACGCATCACAGCGTCTCCGGATTCGAAGCCCACACCTGTGTCGGTGTAATGGACGGTGTCGCGCACCGCAAGCAGGTTGGGCAACGCGGGAATGGTGCGGAGGACGTAGTTGATCGCGCGAGCCATGATGGTGCGCTGGTCCGGAAACGCGGGCGCCGCATCCTGCAGAATCGCTCCGGGCGGCGGCGGCAAAAAGACTGAGTTCGCGTAAAGTGCGCGGAGCGCTTCCGTGGTTTGCTGGCCGATGGAGCCTTCCGTGAGCCGCTGCCAGGTGGCGGAGTCCATCGACTCGGAGAGACGGATGTTGTTCAACTCCTGGCTAAATCGTACGTCGGCCAGATGATTGGCGCGAGCGTCGGCCAGCATCTGCGTCAGTTCACGGACCGTGACTTTGTGCGGCTCCGCCCACAGCGTCGGAACCAGGCAGACCAGAAGCGAAACAGAGAGCAAACGACGCATGAACGAACTCCAGAGCCAGCGCACAGTCAGCAATCCAATCTGTCACGCGGCAACAATCATAGTTGCTGACCGGAAGCATGCGCAAACCTCGAGGAAATCCATTTATTTCTGACGATTGCAGGGTGCTTCATGGCACCGAAGCCTCTCCGGAAGAGGGGCAGAGACCGGAATAGCAGTATTATCGGACCGGATAAATAGGGAACCTATCCGGCCCAATTCCAGGATTGGCAACCATCCTCGCGGAACTAGAAACCGCAGGTAGCCGTCAGTCTGGAAACATGCTTCAGCCTGATGTCGCCAATACAGTTCCTTTTCGAAAAAAGTCACCGATAATCAACGGCCACTTTTCGCCCCAAAAAAGACCAGGCTGGCACCGCCTGCAATGGCAAGGATGCCCAGAATAGGAGAAATTGGGAACGTATGGTTTTCAGTTCTGTTGATTTGTATCGCACCTATATCCACGGCTTTCTTTTGGCTTGTATAAGAGAATCCCCCGTAGACAAGCGCTGCAATCCCGACAATGATCAGCAGTATTCCTGAGATTTTCATCTTGCTCCTGTTCTCAAAGCATGGTTACGGTTTCTGACTTTGCAAGGAATCTGGCGAGGATGCAGGAAGCGATTTCAGAGGCTGACTGCTGGAATGTTTGCCGATTGCACCGCCCAGGCCGGTGGTTTGCAACTGGCCTCATTGCTTGCACTGCGAACGGATCCTCGGCACACAAAACTCTATCGCGCACTCATATCCGTGCCATCGCCTCCGTGCCATCCGCGCCCTGGTTCTGCACGAGCTACAACAATTTGTGATCCTTGGCGAGTACGACCTGGCGATGCTCACGTTCGTTTTGTCTGTTTGTCTGGTGCGGAGCAGTGAAGTTGTCTCGGGTATTTCGGGCTGCATCCTTCACCTTGCCCACCGTATTCTGAACTCTTCCCTTTAACTGTTGAGCAGCGCCTTCGACCTCGGTCTTAGAGTTGCCTGTCATTCCTCCAACATGGCGCTTGGCGCTTCCCACCACTTCGTTGATCGTGCCTTTCACTCTGTTTTTATCCATCATTCCACCTCTGCGGTTTCTAAGCCTGAAGACTGCATGAAGGCACCGTGACGTTCCGCATGTGCCTCAATTCATATTGAAGCCGCCTGGGCGACCTTCAAATGACGAATCTGCTGCCGACAACCGGCAGCAGACCCGGGAACTGTCAACGCCATCCATCGCGATTTGATCCAGGACGCGACACCCTCGCAAACTCTCAGTTCGACGAAGTAGCCTTTTGGTCCTTGACCTGCAAGTCGTTCACTACCTGCTTCACATTGGGAATTGACGAAGTAATCTTTTCGGCCAGCCCACGCTTGAACTGCGAATTCACTGCTCCATTGAGGGTGACCACACCATTCTTGACGTCGTATTTAACGGCCTTCTGAAGTTTGTTTTGGATAAGAGCCGCGTGCAGGTTGTTCGCGATTCCCTTGTCAATATCGGTGTTCACATCCTTTGCAGCACTCTCGCCGCCGGGAGGCAGCACGGCAATCTGATCCGCAACAACCTGGCCTGCTGCGATCGAATTCGCAATCAATTCGGCTTGTGCCTTCTCCGCGTCTGTCGCAACGTGCCCGCCGACGGTCACTACGCCTTTGTCACGATCCTGTCTTACCGATACATCTTTGAGCCCGGATTGGTCGAGCGATTTGCGGATGCTGTCAGACACATCGGGTGATCTCCCGACCGTCCTATGGCACCCTGCAAGGAGCACGGCCACAGACATGGTAAGGAAAGTCAAGCACAGTTTGTTCGTTTTCATATTCCCTCTTCGTGGAGGCACAGGATCAATCCACAAATACCACCCGATTCGTCGGCGTCTTTTCCGTTCGGGCACCCAAGCCCCGTTGGACACCTTTAGCGCATTCCACCAAAAAGATAGAAAATCACCAGAAGGATCAGCACCAGACCGAAAATCCCGATGCCTCCGCCGGTCCCCCATCTGCGATATCCGTAATAGCCACCACCACCGCCGAACGCAAGCAGCAGAAAAACAATCAGCAAGATTAAAAGCATGGAAATCTCCCTTCAACTTCGGATTGGTTTCGATCTCCCACTACGGTTAGTCGCCCTATGTATGGAACGGGCAAGCCAGCCATCGGGATATCTGTTCTGTACCCGCTCCGGCTCCCGCATTTCGGTTGGGAGCTTTCGTGGCAGAAGTTCAATCCGCATGATCATCTAAGTCGATTTTCGGCGTCGTGGATGTTCAGAATTGCTCCTGGAGCCAATAAATCGTCTCCGAAGCCGAATCTGCGACAGTGCGGCCAACTCTCCATTGTCGGCGTTCCGCATGGACGCTTTCATATTGCTGTGGGCAGGCAGGTGGACCACATCTCATGCAACTACCAGAATTGAGTGGAATTGCCTCAGGACTCGATTCTTAGAACTTATCCGTAAATAGATATCGTTTGTCTCCAGCAGATCATGGCGGCAGCCAACGATAAAAGAGCCACGTAGCTGGCCTCTGTTTTCTCGAAGCTGACCAGTAGTTTGCGGAAGCGGTTGAGCC
>JAJZDO010000346.1 GCA_021805955.1 Acidobacteriota bacterium | reverse complement strand
GAAGCTGTTGCCGGTGGCGCATCCGAAAGGCGAGTACTACTGCTCGGGGTTGATGTACGTGATGAGTTTGGCGAGTCGCTCGCCGCTGCAGTTTCCGGGGCCGGAGCTGCCGACGCCGGAGCAGAATTGGACAGATCCAAGCGTGGTACCGGTGTGCGCGCTGATGAAGCCTGCGCAATCTAGTAAAGCTGCTTGAAAGCAAATCAGATGTGCCTGACGGATTTTGTGAGCAGGGCCTGCTTTCGTCTGGGACGTCGGAAGAAATGACTGGAACTTCTCGCAGGCAATTTCTGTGGAAATGGAATGGACAATTTAGATACAGAGCAAACCAAAGCAGCTTTCTGCTTGGAAGGGCGCAGTGATCGGGAGCGTCTGTTGTGGCTGGGAGAGCGATTGGATTTTCATTCCCCTGAACTTGGTAGCGGTGGCTTGTCGCTGTGGCTAGCGCGGGCACTGTTACGAGTTCGCGATCGACAGGGAAAGATCATTCCCTTGGAAGCGAATGCCGCGCAACAGACGTACGAACAAAGGCGGGGCACGAAAAACATCGTGCTGAAAGCACGGCAGATGGGGATTAGTACCTGGATTGCTGGCCGTTTCTTTCTAAAAACTATTACACAGCCCGGAACCCTTACGGTGGAAGTGGCACATAATCGGGAAGCTGCGGAACAAATCTTCCGCATCGTTCATCGATTTTACGATCTGTTGCCGGAGGGGTTGCGTAGAGGAGTATTGCGTACTTCACGCGTAAACACGAGGCAGATTCTATTTCCAGAATTAGATAGCGAGTATCGAGTAGAGAGTGCTGCGGACGGAAATGCGGGCCGTGGGATGACGATCCAAAACCTTCACTGCTCGGAAATAGCAAGGTGGAGCGGTGATGCTTCTGAGACGATGGCGAGCCTGAGCGCTGCTTTAGTCCCGCATGGAGAGCTCGTTCTGGAATCAACGCCAAATGGGGCGCACGGCTATTTTTACGATCAATGGCAACGTGCGGAAGAAACGGGAATCGTTCGGCACTTCTTCCCCTGGTGGATGGAGCCAGCTTACGTTGGGCAAGCGATTCCGGAAGCGCTGTGGACGATAGAAGAACGCGCACTTGCGGAACAAAATCAAATGTCGCCAGAAAAAATTGGCTTTCGTCGCCAACTGCATACTAACTTTCGGAAAATTGCGGCGCAGGAATATGCGGAAAGCCCTGAATCGTGTTTCCTGGCGAGTGGAGACTGCGTCTTTGATTTGGAATGTATTGCTCGACGGGCCCAGCAAGTGCATGAACCACCGGAAAGACGGTGCAATGGGCAGTTATGGATCTGGTATCCGCCCCAGCCGGGGCGAACATATCTGGTGGGTGTCGATCCGGCCGGAGGCGGTACAGACGGAGATTATGCTGCGATCCAGGTGATTGAGCAACGTTCTGGATTGCAGTGTGCAGAATTGCGAGGGCATATCGCACCGCAAGAATTGGCGAAACTATGCGCGGAACTGGCAAAGGAATATAACCGGGCCATGCTCGTAGTTGAGCGAAATAATCATGGCATGGCTGTGCTGGCGTACTTGAGCACGATTGAACGCTACCCGGCCATCTATGAACAGCGGGGGCAAGCAGGCTGGCTAACTACGGCATTCACACGACCGGCGATGGTTGCGCTGCTGGGGGTCGCTTTAACAAGCGGACCAGAGATTTTCTCCAGTTCCAGACTATTGGCAGAATGCCGAACATTTGTGAGGCAAAGCGATGGGCGGACCGGCGCGGCGGCAGGTGTGCATGACGATTGTGTGATGGCCATGGCGATTGCATTACAAGCACGTGCAGAAATGACCGAGCGGCCGAGGATAGACCGATAGGGAAGTTGGATCTGGCGCAATACCATCGCTGATTCGGAGCCATGGGAAAGATAGATCGGGTCAGGTGGTTAGCGATGGTCTCGATGTTGCATCGGTTCAGATTCTCTTCAGGTTACAATTCGGGAGCGGGTACTCTATCGTAGGGCAAACTCGAACGAACGTTGAAGGAGCGAAGCATCCGGTGGCAGTCATCGCGATACAGCAGATCCGGCGGATGCGAGGCGGCGCACAGAGTCATCTGATGCTGGGCTCGGACAGTCATCTCTATGTGGTCAAGTTTCAGAACAATCCGCAGCATTTGAGGGTTTTGGCGAATGAGTTGTTTGCGACCCGCCTGGCTGAAGCCGTTGGTCTTTCTGTTCCGGCAACGGAGGTGGTGGAAGTCAGCGAATGGTTGATCGATAACACTCCTGAACTTTACATGGATACCGGTCGTCGTCAAGAGCGTTGCGCGGCTGGGCTGCAATTCGGGTCTCGATACGCAGGAGGTCTGATGCCGGGCCACGTCGTCGATTACCTGCCGGAAGAACAACTGGCTGACGTACGGAATCTGACCGAGTTCGCCGGAATACTGGCACTGGACAAATGGACTTGCAACAGCAATGGCAGGCAGGCTGTGTTTCATCGAAAGCCTCGAGAAAAGCGGTACACGGCAAATTTTGTCGATCAGGGATATTGTTTTCACGCTGGGGAGTGGACCTTTCCGGATGCCCCACTTCGTGGGGTGTATGGCCGGAATCGGGTGTACGCTGATGTGACGGGCTGGGCAAGCTTCGAGCCCTGGTTGAGTCGCATTGAACAGATGAAGCCGGATTCTGTGTGGCAAATCGCGGAAACTGTTCCTCCAAACTGGTACGGGGGGGATTTGCGAGAGATGGAACGACTGACAGTGACTCTGCTGGCCCGACGCGAACGAGTGCGCGATTTAATTGTGCAGTTTCGGGATAGTACGAGGGTGCCATTTCCGAAATGGGTAGGAATGGAAAGCGTGAGCATCGAGGGGCAGTTTCGGGAGCAGAAAAAGATAGAGAATGAAGAGGGGTTTGAGGCAGGCTGAGGGAAAGGGTAGAGCCTCGCAGTTGGTTAGCAGACGGAAGGAACGCGAACAGACGTGAACAGTGAGCGCATCCAGTGTGAATTCTTTCTGGTTCGGTACGTGCCGGACACGGTGAAGAATGAGTTCATCAATATTGGAGTAGTGCTGCGAGAAGCCGGTCGGCCGGAAACTGCACGCGTGCGGTTTACCCGCGATTGGGCCCGAGTGCGATGTGTTGATCCTGAAGCCGACACTGGGATGCTGGAAGCGTTGGAGTATGAAGTACGGGAGCGCTTTTCAAACGGAGCAAGCGAAACCGCATCGATGATGAAGGCGTTGGAGGACAGTTTTTCGAACATGCTGCAGATCACCGAGCCGAAGGCTTGTTTGGCAGATTCGATACCGGCAGAGATTGAACTACTGAGCCGGATGTATATCGAGAGCAGGAAGCAACGTGAGGCGCGGAGAGCCAGCGGACGCCAAGCCATCTCTACGTCGATCCGAAGGCAATTTGAGGCGGTTGGAGTGTGGAATGTGATGCGCAAGCGAATTCAGGCGGCGATGTATACGCAGCCTGGGGATCCGCTGCGGATCGACTGCGGATATCGACCAAATGGAGTTATTCGCATGTTTCAGGCGGTCTCTCTAGAAGGCGATCTGGAGGCAGCGAAAGTACTTGCCTTCAGTGCTCCGCAGATGGCACAGGGAGTGCTTCGGGTAGAAAATGCAGCACTGGAGCTGACAGCCATCGTGGAGCCCTTGCGCGGTCTTTTGGGGAAGAACTCGGAAGAGGTCCTTGCCAGGGGTGCTGAAGAAGATCGGGTCGAACAGTACAGGTTTGGCGTGGAAACGATGGAGCGGAACCAGATTCGGGTACTAACTGTGGCAGATCTGCCGCGCATCGCCGAGCGAGCACGGGAAGAATTGAGAATGTAAGAACTCGGGGAAGAGATTTATCGCAAACAAAAGAGCGTGGCCCAAAGCCACGCTCTTTTGTTTGCGATGGACG
>JAJZDO010001048.1 GCA_021805955.1 Acidobacteriota bacterium | reverse complement strand
TTTCGCCTGAAGGCGAGGGGTTTCCACCATCCTAAGATGGAGACACTTAGAAATTGCCGCACAATAAAGTTAACTATTCATTTCTCGATTGGCCGCTGCGCGGGGGCAGCGAATAGTTCCACTCCGGGTTCTGCCTGTGCGGTTGAATGTTCAGCGCTTCCATTTGCTTCCGGCCAATTTTCAATCCCGTTTCATAACGGCCCTTGTCCAGAACCGCTTTGACGCGCAGTCCCTGTCTTGTCTTCGTAGCGCCGATCATTTTGACGACGGTCTCGAAGTTGACCAGCGGTTCTCCTTTCCAGTTCATGCTGATGAAGGAAACCATCCGGGGTTCGATCGTGTTCCATTTGCTTGTCCCGGGCGGATAATGCTGATCGAAATCCAAAACGGACAAATCAGGCTTTATTCTCGGAATCAATAAATGCTCGCTAGGGTAGCAGGCAAACTCTCCTCGCGGAAATGATGATCTCCGGTCGAACCGCTGCAAAAAATGTTTCATTGGATTTGTTATCCTTTACGCCTATGAGGGGATTTCTGCTGTCGATTGCTTGTTTAAGCTGCCTTGCGATTCCGCTGCGCGGGCAGGTTTCTCTCCCGTTAAATCCATCCTTGGTTTCCAGCGTGTGGCCTGCGGAATGGATCGCATGCCCGGATGCTCCAGAAAAGGACGCCGGAGTTTTCTATTTCCGCAAAGAATTGAACCTCGCTTCCCTGCCCGCCCACTACTGGGTGCATGTCAGCGCAGACAATCAATTCCTGCTGCACGTCAACGGCAAGTTCGCAGGGCAAGGCCCGGCGCGAGGCGATTTATTCCATTGGCGTTTTGAGACGATCGATCTGGCGCCGTTCCTCCACCCTGGAATCAATACACTGGCGGCAATTGTGTGGAACTTTGGCACCAAGGCCCCTATCGCGCAGATGAGCAGCCGAACCGGATTTCTGCTCCAGGGAGACACGGCAGCCGAGCAGTCCGCGAACACGGGGCCCTCATGGCGAGTGGAGCAACAGCCGGGCTGGGGGTCGGTTTCGGATGAGAAATTCTCCGGCTACTTCGGTGCCGGATTCGGAGAGCGAATCGACGGGCGGCGACTCGATTGGAACTGGGACCTGCCGGATTCACAGAATCTCAGCCAATGGCGGAAGCCGGAAATCATCGGCCATGCGGCCACGCGCGGAGCGATGTCTTTGGATACAAACTGGGAATCTGTCGCGGACCCGCTGCCGACGATGGAACATCGTTTGGTCGCTGCCGGCAAACCGGTCCGGGTCGAAGGACTACCTTCGCTGCCGGCATTTCCAGACAAGCCACTTACGATCCCTGCAAACACGCACATCACCCTGTTGCTGGACAACGGTGTGCTGCAGACTGCGTATCCTGTCCTGGTGGTCAGCGGCGGACGCGATGCAAATATTCGACTGACCTATGCGGAAGCTTTGTACGATGCGCATGGACAAAAGGGCAATCGCAATCAAATTGCCGGTCGCCATATCCAGGGTCTCTACGATGAATTCATCAGTGGAGGCGGCAGCCAACGCGATTTCGCTCCGTTGAACTGGCGCACATGGCGCTATCTTCAGATCGACGTAACGACGGAATCCACTCCGCTTCGGCTGGAGAGCCTGAAGGCATGGTTCACCGCCTATCCGTTTCAGATGAATGCGAAAATCTCAGCGGACATTCCCGACCTGGATGCCATTTGGACCACGGGATGGCGCACGGCGCGGCTCTGCGCCCACACAACCTACATGGACACTCCCTACTGGGAGCGCCTGCAGTATGTGGGAGACACCCGCATCGAAGCGCTCATTTCCTATGTCGATTCGGGGGACAGTCGTTTGCCGCGCCAGGCCATCGCCAGTATTGACGACTCCCGAGTTCCCAATGGTCTCACTCAGAGCCGCTATCCTTCCTCACTGCCGCAGTTCATTCCAACCTTCTCCCTCATATGGATCGATATGCTTCACGATTACTGGATGTATGTCGACGATCCGAATCTTGTGCGCGCGACATTACCGCACACACGCGGCACAATCGACTGGTATACCGCGCACCTTCGTCCAGATGGACTCATGGGAAAAGTGGGTTGGTGGGAATTCGGCGACTGGACGAGCGGATATAAGGGTGGAGTGCCGCCACAGGATGCCAACGGCGGATCGAGCTTTCTGACCTTGCAGTATATGGAAGCGCTGCGCGACGCCTGGGACATGGAAGCAAAGCTTGGAAGTCCTCAGCGCGTGGCAGAGTATAAAGCGCTTTTTACAAAAGCCGCGGCTGCCCTCAATCGGTCCAATTGGGACACGCGTTACGGCGTGCTTGCCGATACACCGGAGAAAAACAGCTACAGCCAGGAAGCAAACATTCTGGCTGTCTGGCTGGACGTTGTGCCCAGTTCCCAGCAGGCTGCGGTCGTGCGGCGCATTCTGGACTCGCGGGCAGACACCGCAACCACGGTGGATGGCATGCCAGTCCCGCCCGTGTCTCAGATCACGTATTACTTCCGCTTTTATCTCAGTCGCGCACTGGAGCACGCCGGTCTGGGAGACCTTTATCTGAATGAACTGACTCCGTGGAGAAAAATGTTAAAGATGGGGCTAAGCACCTGGGCGGAGACTCCAGAACCGACCCGCTCCGACAGCCATGCCTGGAGCGCCAGCCCGAACTACGACCTGCTGACAATTGTGGCTGGCATCCGGCCCGCTGCACCGGGATTTGCGCGAGTCGAAATAGAACCTCACCTTGGACAGCTGACACATCTGGAAGCTACGATGCCACATGCGGGTGGAGATATTCACGTCTCTTACCGCAGGGTGGAGGGTTCTTGGCTGGCGTCCATCGATCTGCCAAAAGGCCTGACCGGAGAACTCGTATGGTCGGGACGAACGTATCCTCTGCACGAGGGCAGCGAGGAATTCCATCTGCCGATTGCGCACACGACGACAGAGAAATCCGCCCATCTTCCATAATGGCGCGAAGTTTCGAAGTGTCGTAAAACTCACCTTTCCCAGCACCGCAATACGGCCGGGAAAAATCGCGCATGAAATTTTCACGGATTATCGCGGATTCGCAGGCGCCTGCGGCGCAGCGACGCTTTACGAACGCAACACTTGATAAACTCATGCAGTGCGCCGACTCATCGTGAATGCAGACGACTTCGGACTGACGGACGGCATCAATCGTGCCGTGCTGGATCTGCATCGTTTGGGCGCGCTGCACTCCACAACGCTGATGGCCGCCGCTCCTCGTTTTTCTGAAGCCGTCGAAATTTTTAGGCAACAACAACTTCTTGGAGTTGGCTGTCATATCGTTTTGGTCGATGGGACACCGGTTGCGAATCCAGCGGCGATTCCCAGCCTGCTCGATTCCACCAGCCTCACCTGCAATGCACCGCGCTTCCGATCGACACTGGGAGGATTTGTCCGCGACCTGTACCTGGGACGCATTGATCGAGACCAGATCGAGCAGGAAGCGATTGCGCAAATTTTACGGCTGCAGCAGTCTGGCATCACCGTCACGCATGTCGATACGCACAAGCACACCCACATGTTTCCACCTGTTCTCGATGGCGTAATGCGGGCCGCGAAAGCTTGCGCTGTGCGGGCGATTCGTAATCCCTTTGAACCTTTGTGGAGCGTGGCTGCGACACGCAATGCTGGATTGGTTCGGACATGGCAGGTCCGGCTGCTGACCAGGTTCCGCCGCCATTTCTTAAGGCTGGCGCAGGAGAGAGAATTTGCCACCACCGACGGTTGCCTGGGAGTCGCCGCGACCGGAACTCTCAATGAACCTACACTGCGTGCTCTGTTGAGCCAAATTCCCGACGGCACATGGGAACTCGTCTGTCATCCTGCCTATATGGACGCGGAATTGCGGTCGACTCGGACACGTCTGCAACAAG
>JAJZDO010001116.1 GCA_021805955.1 Acidobacteriota bacterium | reverse complement strand
AGAATCCGGGCATTGGCTTTTCTCTGAAATACAGAGGTCCTTCGGTCGCCGCGGAGACCTCAGGATCGTGAATTGCGTTTTGTGCGTTCGCTCTACACCAATAGAAAAACCGCAACCCATTATCTCTGGAGAAATATTTTGCACAAGATCAAGCTGTTCTGCTCCGTCCTCTTGCTTGTGGGTTGCACACTGATTATGTTTATGTCCGGCGTCCTTTCGGCGCAATCTAAAACTGCGCTAGCTCTGATGCCTATGCCCGCCCATGTAGTGGAGGGCCATGGCGAATTCATCGTCGATGGAAAATTTGGCGTGGCATTGCAGGGCTACCAGGGACCCCGTTTGCTCCGAGCGCGGCAGCGCTTCCTCAACACTCTTTCGCAGGAGACGGGAATCCCGCTCTGGCGGACAGCGCAGTTCAATCAGCCGCAGTTCATCATTCAAACCACCGGGCCGAGCGCACCCGTCCAACAGTTGGGCGAAGATGAGTCCTACCGCCTTGAGGTATCGCCTACCCAAGTCAAGCTGACTGCTGCCAACCCACTGGGCGCAATGCATGGACTGCAAACATTTTTACAGCTTGTGCGGACCGCTCCACAGGGTTTTAGTGTGCCTGTTGTGACCATCGACGACGCCCCGCGTTTCCCATGGCGCGGTCTTATGATCGATGTCGGACGGCATTTCATGCCCGTCGATGTGATTGAAAAGAACCTCGACGGCATGGAAGCTGTGAAGCTGAACGTCTTTCATTGGCACATAACGGACGACCAGGGTTTCCGCGCCGAAAGCAAGAAGTTTCCGTTGCTGCAGGAAAAGGGCTCGGACGGCCTGTATTACACGCAGAACCAGATTCGCGATGTGATCGCGTATGCGCGGGACCGGGGCATCCGTGTCGTTCCGGAGTTCGACATGCCTTGCCATACGACTTCGTGGTTCGTCGGCTATCCGGAGTTTGCGAGTGGGAAGGGACCCTACCAGATTGCACGCAAATGGGGTGTGCTGAATGCTGCAATGGACCCCACCCAAGATAGTACCTACAATTTTCTCGATTCCTTTATAGGTGAAATGACGGCGCTATTTCCGGACCCCTATTTCCATATTGGCGGCGACGAATGCAATGGCAAAGAATGGAACGCCAACCCCAGGATACAGGCCTTCATGCGCGAGCATGGCATCGCCAATAACGCGGCCCTGCAAGCTTACTTTACGGCCAAGGTACAAAAGCTGGTGGCCGGTCACGGCAAAATCATGGAAGGCTGGGACGAGGTGCTGCAGCCGGGGACGCCGAAGGATGTTGTCATCCAGTCATGGCGCGGACAAGCATCTCTGGATGAGGCGGCGCGGCGTGGATACCGAAGCCTGTTATCGACAGGCTATTACATCGACTTAAATCAACCGGCCGCGGAGCATTATTTGGTCGATCCAATCGGCAACAGCACCGCCAACCTCACTCCCGAGCAGCAGTCCTTGATTTTAGGCGGAGAGGCGACGATGTGGAGCGAATTCGTTACGCCGGAAAATATCGATACACGCATCTGGCCCCGGACGGCAGCCATCGCCGAGCGCTTATGGTCGCCACAAAATGTTCGCGATGTGGACTCGATGTATCGCAGGCTGTCGGCGGTAACGCAAAATCTGGAATACATCGGCCTGCGGCCCCGCAACACGACCGATGTGATGCTGCAACGCATGAGTGGGGAAGCCGATCCCCAACCTTTAAAGGTGCTGGCTGCGACCGTTGTACCGCCCAAAGGATATACAAGAGAGCAACTTGCATCCTACGACGCATTTACGCCGCTCAATAGGCTTGTGGATGCAGTCCCTCCGGAAAGTATTGCAGCGCGTGAATTCCATGAGCTGGCTGGCAGGATTGCAGCGGGCGGCGCGACGGATGCGGATTGGCAAAAGGCCCGTCAATGGCTGGTCCTGTGGCATGACAATGATGCAAAACTTCAGCCATTGCTAGGTCAATCCGACTTGACCCAGGAACTGGTCCCGGTATCGCACAATCTGTCCCAGGTGGCCGAGATAGGGCTGCAGGCTTTGGATGCATTGCAGAAAAGCGGCCCGATCGGTGCAGATGCGCGACGGCGGGATATCGAAACGCTTAAAGCCGCGGAAAAGCCGCAGGCGGTACTGCTGCTGACGGTTGCTCAGTCCGTCGAGCTTTTAGTGCAGGCCACAAAATAGAGTTGAGGATAATGGATGTTCCCGAGAGATTGGTCGTCGAAGCAGCTTCATAAAAATGTTGCATGCCGTTGCATTTTTACGTGGACCATTGCTGCTGGTTGCTTATTGCAACCGAACCTGTCAGTTGCGCAGAGTACAAGCTTGACATCTCCTGTGGCTGCGTCAGCTCACCTGGCCTTGATACCTATGCCCCGAGAGGTCCATGAAGGCATAGTCATTCCATTGGCGCATGGCATCGGCATATCGACCGACAGCAAAGATCCCGACGATAGGTTTGCTGTTGAAGACCTGGTAGACAGCCTGAAAGCCCGCGATATCGATGCGCGAGCCAGTAAAGCCGGCAAAGTCAAAGTTATTTTGGTGCGGCAACAGGCAAAGAAAGCCGTAGATGTTCTTCTACACGCTCATGTGGCTTTTGATCCTGCAATGCACGACGAAGGCTACGCTTTGGTCACCGCAGGCGATACGATTTACGACATTGCGGCTACGAGCGCCGGAATCTATTACGGTGCGCAGACCATCAAACAACTTATTCGTGGCTCTGGCTCCAATGCCACTGTGAACGGAGCTGTCGTTCGCGATTGGCCGGCAATGAAATATCGCGGACTCGATGACGATCTATCGCGTGGACCGGTTCCTACACTGGCGTTTCAGAAGCACCAGGTGCGCGTTCTGTCCCAATATAAGGTGAACATCTATTCACCTTATTTCGAAAATACATTGGCTTATATCGATAATCCGTTGGCTGCGCCACCCGGTGGGGCCATGACGCCGGACGATGTTCGGCAACTTGTACAGTATGCCCAGCAGTACCACATAACTATTGTCCCAGAGCAGGAAGCCTTTGGACACTTGCACCACACCTTGATGTTCGATAACTATTCCCAGTTGGCCGAAACCCCTCACGGCTATGTGCTGGCGCCCGGACAGCCCGGCTCGTTGCAACTCATCCAGCAATGGTTTACGGAGATGGCGTCGATGTTTCCTGGGCCGTTTCTCCACATCGGCGCGGATGAGACCGTCGACCTGGGAAGAGGGCAGACGAAAGACAGGGTAGATAAGGAAGGATTGGGCGCGGTCTACATCGACTTTCTTAAGCAGATCTATACCACGCTAGCTCCGCTACACAAAAGACTGATGTTCTGGGGCGACATCGCGATGAATAGCCCAGACCTGGTGAAGACGCTGCCGAAGGACATGATCGCCATTGCGTGGGAGTACAACCCCCATCCCGAAGGCTATGAGAAATACCTTCTCCCGTATGTCAATGCCGGTATGGAAACATGGGTAGCTCCCGGAGTGAACAACTGGAGGCTGGTATATCCGAATTTCAACGCAGGTCTCGACAACATCCAGGGGTTTGTCGGCGATGGCCAGCGGCTTGGCTCTACGGGGGAATTGAATACAGTATGGAACGATATGGGCGAAGGTCTCTTCAACATGGACTGGTACGGAGTGTTGTTCGGCGCGGCGGCTGGATGGCAGCAGGGAAGCAGCAGCATTCCTCAGTTTCAAAACAGCTACGGGCAGGTCTTCCATGGGGATGCAACGGGAAAGATCGATCGGGCGCAGATTGAATTGATGGCGGCCCAACAGATATTGCACGACGCAGGACTCCACGGCGCGACCGACCATCTATTCTGGGTCGATCCATGGAGTGCCGAAGGTCGGCGGATATCCGCTAAAATGTTGCCGGTTGCGCGTGCAATGA
>JAJZDO010000220.1 GCA_021805955.1 Acidobacteriota bacterium | reverse complement strand
ACGCAACCTGCCTTCTGTCCCCATAACACCTCCTGCAAACAGAAAACCGGCTCATCCCATCCCACACCAGTATCAGAGCGGATGCCGAATCTACTTAGCCACCTCCTACGTTCATGCGATTGCCCTGGGGTTCCGTTACGGCCGGAAATTGGCAAGGGAACGGTGGACGAAAATTTAGTTGCTAAGGCAACCAGTAAGCCGGAAATGGTTGCCTTAGCAACCATTTCCGGCGCCTTCATTTTTTGCCTCAAAATCAGTGCAAATGAGTTATTTGCCGGCCAGCTCGAACCGCTTGTTGATTTCGTCCCAATTGACCGTGTTCCACCAGGCTGCCAGGTATTCCGGCCGCTTGTTCTGGTATTTCAGGTAATAGGCATGCTCCCAGACATCGTTGCCGAGAATGGGGAAATGGCCCTGGCTGAGCGGATTGTCCTGGTTGGCGGTGGTAACGATCTTCAGCTTGCCGCCATCGGAGATGAGCCAGCCCCAACCGGAACCAAACTGCTTGGCCGTGGTTTCGTTGAACTGCTTCTTGAAATCTTCAAAGCTGCCAAAATCCTTCTTGATCTGCTCGGCGATTTTGCCCGTCGGCTCGCCCCCGCCCTTGGGCTTCATGATCTGCCAGAACATGGTGTGGTTGACGTGGCCGCCGCCATTGTTGCGCACTGCAGTCCGAACGTCCTCCGGGACGCTGTCCAGGTGCCGCAATAAATCTTCGGCGGAACGCTTGGCCAGCTCCGGATGTTTTTCGATGGCCGCGTTCAGATTGGTGACATAGGCTTGATGATGCTTGTCGTGGTGCAGATGCATGGTGGTTTCGTCGATGTGGGGTTCAAGGGCGGCGTAGTCATAGGGAAGCGGTGGAACTTCGTGTGCCAATGGAATCCTCCTGTTTTCTTACTGGTTTTCGCGCTCTGGGTTCGCTGGTCTTAGAGCGGCGCGGATCGCTCGATACAATCCAGACGTCTTATTGTATCCTCAGACACTTGCGCCGTTGTTGTCTCGTACAGTTAGATGCATGGGAGGGTGGTCTGGGAGCGATTTCCGTGGATTTATTGGAATTGTTCCCTGGAAATGGAAAGTTATGGCAGCGACGGTACTACGGTACTTCTGCTGCGTCTATCTCTTAGGTTGGCGCGAATTTTCCAATGGGATGGTCCACAGGTCCCCGCAAATTTCACCTTGTCCTGAAACCTCACTTGATCGTTTTGGAGTTGGAATGATCTCTGGTTCTCCTGAGTACCTGTGGCTCACATCCGGCGGGTCGGCCTTTGGTGGTCCTGGCCTCCCCCCACGCTGGACTTCCAGCGAAAAACAAATGGTAGGCACCGCCTATTCCGCCTCCAGTCGTGTTTGGTTCACCATTTCTCACGGCATTCTCAACGAAATTTACTATCCGACGATCGATCGCCCGCAGGTCCGCGACATGGAGTTCCTGATCAGCGATGGCGAGACGTTTTTCCACGAAGAGAAGCGCGATCTCGAACGCGCGTTCGAGTACATGGACCCCGAAGCGCTCGGTGTCCGGCTCACAGGGAAGGACCCTCAGGGACGGTACGCGCTGATCAAGGAAATACTCACCGATCCACATCAGTCGACCGTTCTGATCCATGTACGCATGGAAGGTGACGAGGAATTCCTCAGCCGCCTCAAGGTGTATGCGTTACTGGCCCCGCATTTGGAGGTGGGAGGAGCAGGGAACTCGGCGCGCGCGATTGAGGTGGGTGGAAGGCGGGTATTGCTGGCATGGAAAGATGTCACCTCCTTAGCCATGGCCGCAGACTGCGGATTTTCCAAAACATCCTGCGGCTATGTGGGCGCCAGCGACGGCTGGAACGACTTGAAGCAGAACTTCAAGATGGATTGGGAGTTCGACCAGGCGCTCGATGGCAACATCGCATTGATGGGAGAGATCGATGTCGCCATGCACCGGGAATTTACCGTTGCTGTGGGTTTTGGCCGTGGGAACCATGCGGCGCTGGCGGGCACGATGCAGTCTCTGGCAACCGGCTTTCCGGAACACAAGGCGCGATTCCATGAGCAATGGCATCGCGCCCGATGCCCGCGGCAATTGATCTCCGTCTCCAGCGACCACGGGCGTCTGCTGCATATCAGCCATAGCATCCTGCTGGCCCATGAAGACAAAACATTTCAGGGCGCCTTCATCGCGTCGGCCTCAATTCCATGGGGACAAACGAAAGGGGATGACGACCTGGGCGGGTATCACCTGGTCTGGACGCGAGACATGGTCCAGACGGCAACGGCGCTGATGGCCGTGGGCCGGAACGAGACCGCTTTGCGCGCCCTGGTTTACTTGATCTGCGCGCAGCGGCCGGACGGCAGCTTCTCGCAAAACTTCTGGGTGAACGGAACTCCCTACTGGTCGGGCATGCAATTGGACGAAGTTGCTTTCCCCATCATCCTGGCATGGCGGCTGTGGAAGCAGAATGCGCTGGATAGCGTCGATGTCTTTCCATTTGTGGAACGTGCCGCCGACTATCTGGTGAAGTTCGCGCCTGTGACGCAGCAGGAGCGCTGGGAAGAGAACGCCGGCTACTCCCCCTCCACGCTGGCAGCGGTCATTACTGGATTGCTGTGCGCCAGTGAGCTGGTTTGCGCGCACGAGGCGCCCGACCTGGCGAACTTTTATGCCGTGTTCGCCGACTGGATCGAATCGAACATCGAAGCATGGACCGTAACCGACGAGGGGGTGCTGCTGCGCGGTGTGACTCGCCACTATATGCGCATTCGACCGCCCAGAAGCAGCGATCGTTTTTTCAATCCGGCTACGGGAGAAGGCAGAATTCAACTGGCCAATCGGGCGCCTGGGGAAAAATCCAATTTTGAAGCAAGGGAAATTATCGACCAAGGTTTTCTGGAACTCGTACGCTACGGAATTCGTTCCCCGCAGGACCCGCTGATTGTCGATTCGCTGAAAGTTGTCGATGCAATTCTGAAGGTAAACACGCCCTATGGTGCCTGCTGGCGGCGCTACAACCACGATGGGTATGGCCAGAAACACGATGGCGGACCCTATGAGGGGTGGGGACAAGGCCGCGCATGGCCGTTGCTGACGGGCGAGCGCGCGCACTACGAGCTGGCCGCCGGCAATGACATTCGCCCGATGATCGCCGCGATGGAGCGATTTACCTCCGAGGGCGGAATGCTGCCGGAACAAATCTGGGATGCGCCGGACCTGCCAGAGATGGGCATGTTTCTCGGACGTCCATCCGGCTCCGCAATGCCGCTGGCGTGGGCGCATTCGGAGTACATCAAGCTGCTTCGCTCCTGCGAGGATGGAGAGGTGTTCGACCGCGTGGAAGCTGTGGAAAGGCGCTATCTCCACGGGCGGCGAGATTCGACAATCGAGATATGCAAGCGCGACCATCTATTGGCGCGTATCGCTCCGGGAAAGATACTGCGGATCGTCGAAGCCGCGCGCTTCCGCGTGGTGTGGACCCAGGATGACTGGAAGACCAGCCATACGACCGAGTCGAAATATATTGGCTGCTCCGTCTGCTATGCCGATATTCCCATCCAGAAACAAGCGCCGGGGACCTTTTCCTTCACGGTGTATTGGATAAGGGAAGAGCGCTGGGAGGGCAGGAATTACGATGTGCCGATTGGCTGATGTTGAAAACCTCCGCAATCCTGGCGCGGCCATTCGCGGCAGGGTGCATCTATTGCCGACCGTGCCAGGCGATAGGACCATTGAAAGAGCCATGCAGCTCATCAAGGGCGGATTCTCCTATCGCTTGAGGAAAGAACTAGACCAGTTTCACAGTTGCTGTAATGCGGACATAGCGCTATCCCACCCTAGCTGCGCTAGGATGGGGCACCCAAACCTTACGCTATCTGTGAAAATTCTCTAGTGAAGAAAGAACTTAGGAGAGGTCTGGC
>JAJZDO010000692.1 GCA_021805955.1 Acidobacteriota bacterium | reverse complement strand
ATGTCGTCGACCAGGATGATGCGGCCAACAGTGGTAAAGTCCTTATCGACGAGCGGCGCAATGGTGATGTTGGCGTTGCGGATTTCTCCGGCGCGTGTGGCCAGTTGGAATTTGTAGAGATTGTGGACACCGTTTTCGTGTTTTACGCGGTCGTACTCGTCCAGAAAATCTGCCGGGAACAAACTCGCCAGCGGTTGATTTAAAGCTTCTGAGCGCGGCACGGCGTACATGGATTCCATTTGCGCGTTCCAGCTGTCGATACGGTCCGCTAGATCGACTGCCAGAATGCCAATGTTGATCGACTCGACAATGTTTTCATTGAATTCCTTTAGCTGCTCATACTCGGCTATCTTCTCCTCAAGCCTGGCATACAAGCGCGCGTTCTGGATGGCGATACCGACATAGCTGGCGAGCGTCTCCAGTAGCTCCACATCCTCACTGGAAAGGAAATCCCCATTCGTGGTGCGGCCTAGCCCCAGCACGGCAATCGTGCGCTGCTGCACTCGGCAGGGAAGGTAATAGTTCAGATCCAGAAGGGAGACCGTACGCTGCTGGCTTTCGGTTAAGTGGGGCGCATTCTGCGTGCTTTCCAGAAAGATGTGCGAACCGTCCTCGCGACCGTCGAAGCGAAGAAATCCAGTCTCAAGGTTTTCGGTGTGGTTCAGCGCAAGGGCTGGAATTCCGTGGCTAGCCGCCAGACGGAACTTGGAGGTACGGTCGTCGCGTTCGTCATCGAGGAAAACGCCAACCCGGGCAACCTGCAGAATGCGAGGCAGCCGGTCGACCAGGGCATTCAACAGTGCGCGAAGGTCGGTTTGTGTATTCAAACTGCGGGCAAATTCAACCAGAGTGGCGCGAGAGTCAAGCCGCTTGCGATCGAAGACGCGGTCCACTCGATCCTGGATGGCGCGCTTGATGGGGTCGAAGACCAGGGCGGCAATAATAATCGCGGTGGCCAGTCCCCATCCTCCGGCAGCCGGCAATTTCGTGTGTACCACTTCGCCGGCAAACGCGACCGCGCCAAAATAGATGGCGACCAAGGTTCCGGTGGCCAAAGTGTAGGTGACGCCGCGCTTGAAGATCAGGTCGACGTCCATCAGTCGGTAGCGCACGATCGCGTAACTGAACGTCAGTGGAAGAAATACCTGGCACAATACGCCGATCTGGCTCAGCAGCGTGGGTGCCGATGGGCCGCCAACAAGATTGGGAATTGCATAGAGCAGGGTGAACGGCGTGACTGCGAGCAGAGTTCCGCGGGTCAACCATTTCAACTGCTGGCGCATCAGCGGATTATCGGCTCGCCGATAGTTGATGAAGAACACCAACGCCGCTGCCACGTAATACACAGTCATGTAGCTGATCGCAACCTGGTTCAGGCGGTGATACAGCAGTTCTGTGGCGGACCAAAGCCGAATGGCCGAGACGAACAGACCGACCAGGGCGATTCCTGGAATATAAAGAAGCCACGCCATGCGGCGGCGACGCATGGTTGGGTTACGTTCCGGAAACGTGAAAGCGAAATGCAAAAGCAGGGCAGGCTGTACCGCACCGGCGACGGTGTAGCCCCAAAAAATGACCCAGTCGAACAAGTTCAGCTTTCCCGTGTAATTGAAGGCGTAGAGAACGAACGATGCCAGGCAGAAAATATAAAAATGGACCGAGCGAGGCGCTGTCCAACGGCGAAACAGAATGTACAGGCCGATCAGCAGATAGACCAGTGCGATCATCCGCAGGCCAATGTTGATATTTTGGTCCTTCGGCACCAGGATGACTGGAATCTCAAGGCGAACGCCCGCACGGGTGACGGAGTAGGTGGCCTTGCTCCAGATGCCGGTAGCAAATAGCTGCCGTTGCAGCGACGTAATGCGCAGGGTACGATGGCTGTTGACAGCAGTGAGCAGATCGCCAGTTTCAATGCCCGCGCGATCGCCAGGGCCATGTGGCAGTACTTTTTGGGCGACCAGTCCGCCCGGAGCCTCAGCCCACCACACCAGATCGGTCGGAGTCTGGAACTGATTCTCGTGGCTATAGTTAATGGATCCCAGAATGACTGCGGCAACCGTCAGCACTGCCAGTACGACAGCTGCAATTCGGAATGGAATGTTCCGTGACATTTCTTAGGGCTTATCTTTCCGCGTCAGAATGCCAGAAACAATTGCGCGGTTTCCAATGCAGTCAATATCCGATATGCAACTTGCGTGCCAGATCTGGAAAGGACGGCGGTCGAGAACCTAACCCCTTGCAGATGCCGATACTTAAAATGAATAGCTAGTGTAATTTTGAGTCTCGAGGTTTCCTTTGGTGCAGATCATCCCGTTACCGGCGGGTTTGGCTTCGAGTTGATTGCGAAGATGGGTCAATTCCGTCTCGGCACAAAGCCGAATCTGATTTCCGGACCCACGTACTTGGTTCGCACAACCCTTTCTATGGTTGAATAGTTATCCACAATTCTAAATCGAAATATATGAATTATGGAATTTCTCGGGCAACTGTCGTCACAACCGAGGCTTGCGGATTTCCCGCTATCAGGATTCGCAAATCCCGGAGATTGTTTCCCGAAGGCCCAATCATGATCGTAACCTTTCGATCTCGCAGGAAGGGAAAGGCGTCAAATCCTTCCAGAACGCGTGAGATTGTTCCCGATTCTGCGTCTTTCAGAGAATCGCGGTCGATAACTGCGCCCGCGGCCGGACTGTTACCATCGATTCCGTCCGATCCAGCCGAAAGAATCGCAATTGGGTCGTCTTCCGGGCGGAGCAACGTGGCGGCATAGAGGGCAAATTGCTGGTTGCGACCGCCAGCGCCAATCGCTGCGGGAGCGCTGATGTTGGAAGGCAAAGTCACACGCAATTCCCCCGCCGATATCAGGCACACGTTTGGGTACTCAATGCGCAAATTGCGCAGCCGATCCAGCAAATATTTCGCGGCGGTTTTGTAGTCCCACTCATCGCAGATGTTGTCAATCACTGCAACATAGCTGCGCGACTCGGCATTTTTCGCGGCAGCTTCGGCGAGGGTTTGCGCATTCAACAGGACTGAAGCTCGCGCGTGCAACGACTCCGGTTTCGGCGTCTCAAGCAACGCGTCCGATTCAAAAAAACGCCGCACGGCAGTGGGGAACTGCGTGAGCAGGCGATAGCGCTCGAGAATTTCTCTACACTCGGCGACTGTGGATGAATCCGGAACAGTTGGGCCCGAACCTAAGGCGTCCTCTCGACCAACAGGAACGTCGGAGATTAGCAGCGATCGGCACATCGCATTACCGGCAGCCATCGCGAGACGGCCACCCTTCACGGCCGAAAAATGCTTTCGGACACAATTGATTTCCGCGATGGAAGCGCCGCTGCCGACCAGGGTGCGATGGAAGCTCGCTGTATCGGCCAGTGAGATGGACGGGTCGATTGGCAGCTCCATCATTGCGGATGCTCCGCCGCTGATCAAAAAGAAACACAGCGTATTCTCCGGTGCGCCTTGCGGCAGCGCTTTCAACAT
Organism: Acidobacteriota bacterium; assembly: GCA_021805955.1. The sequence continues at coordinate 410 of JAJZDO010000692.1, read as the reverse complement.
GGTCAGTGCCGCGCGTGCGCCGGCGAATGAAGCCTCATTGGGTGTCGGATGGCCCCCAGAAAAAACTTGAAAGCCCTTGGGAAGCTGCGAGGAAAGCGGCGGAGAGCCCTTCGGCTCGATCAGCACTCCAGCCAAATCGCAGTGTGCCGGCAACGTTAGCTGCTGAAGTAACGAAAGAAGCATGCTCCTGGCGGCTTTTCCCACGGCAACAATCACAACTCGCTGAATACCGCCAAGGTCGATCGCTTCTTCGCCTACAATCAGGTTTTTGTCCCGTACGGACACGTGCCGCGCTACGGCTTTCTCCACGCTGCAGTCGGCCAGGGCGCGGTCGAAGATCGTTCGCGCTATTTCCCGCAAATTTGCCATTTGTTCATCCACTCGCGCGCAGGTTGTTACCGGCTGTCAGG
>JAJZDO010000307.1 GCA_021805955.1 Acidobacteriota bacterium | reverse complement strand
TGTGGCGGAGCAGGCTGTACTCCCAGAGTTGAGAGTTGTAGACCTGACCCTCCTGCAATAGCAGCTCGCGGCGAATGACGCGATCGCGAGTGAGCGTGTTGCCCTGAATCTCGATGCGGGAGACGTAAAACTGCTTGCCTTCGTCGATGTCCACATTGAGCGCGACGGTGTGATTCTTGTCGTCTACAGTTGCGCTGGGAATGGCTCCGAAGTTGATGTAACCAAGCTGGCCATAGGCTTTCTTGAGGTTCTCAAGACCCTTGCCGATCGCGGTTGCGTTGAAGATGGCACCATCCTTGATCGGGAAGGTGTTGCGCAGCGCGCGAGTATTGTTCACGGCCTTGTTGCCGGTGAAGGTGATGTGGCTCAGGCGATAACGCTGGCCCTCTTCAATGGGCATCAGGATATCGATGCGCTTACCTTTGTTCGGTTGGAAGGTGAAAAGATTGAGTCCGCCCTGGTCGCGAATCTGGGTCTTGGGGTCTTCCACCGCGGCGTTGTAATATCCGCGATCGCGATATGCCTGGCGAACGCGCTCCGAGTCTTCTTCCAGCTTGGAGCTGTCATAGGTCTTTGGGAAAAGATCCTCGAAGAAGATGGAGTAGGGGATGCCGATGGGCCGGAGATTTTTCATCGAGCGGCGCAGAATCAGGCTGCTGATGTGCTGATTTCCAACAAACTTGATGTTGCCGACTTTAACCGTCGGACCTTCCTTGATATTGAAGTTTACCTGCACGGAGGCGGGCGGAATGCGCTTGACTTCCGTGCGGATGGTGGCGAACTGATGGCCGTGCTCGGCGAGCAACTGTTTGAGCACGGTCTCTGCGTGCTTGATCTTCGTCGGGTCGTACTGGCTTTCAACCGAAAGGCCGACTTTTTCTTTTTTGAAGCGATCCAGCACGTCCGATTGCGAGACGGAATTCAATCCTTTGTAGTTGATCTCACGAATCGTCGGGCGCTCCAGAACGAAGATGTCGAGAATGATGCCCTTCTCGGAGTCTTCGCGCTCAATCCGCAGATCCTCGAAGTACCCCGTATTCCACAGCGAGTTGAAGTCGCGTTCGATCGAAGCTGGATCGTAGGTATCGCCAACGTGCGTGAACAGGCGAGCCAGGATCGTTTCCTTGGGGATTCGCCGGTTGCCGATGACGCGGATCTGATAGATCGTGTTTGGCCCTTCCTGAGCGGAAAGGGGAAGCGAGAAGCTGGAAAAGATGCTGAAGACGGCGAGCGCAATGACCAGTGCGCGCCAGCTACGCAGCGCGACAGGGAGACGCCCGAAGAGCGAATTGCGTGATCGAGGGCGCTTGGCGCTCGCGGAAGTCACCTCTTCGCGGGAACCACTGGAAGAACACAGTGCATAGATCGACTGAACGGGAAAAATAAGCGCACCCTCACTGCTCGAAAATCGTAGTGGCCGGAGCCAGAGACTCCTGCATCCGGACCGCATGCCTCCGGAGAGAGTTTCCCCGGAATCCATGATGGTTGACGAAAATTTGATTATATTGGACCGCACCACCCCGGCCCAAATCCGTGTTGGACTGCAAATGGTTCAACTCTCCAATTCTGACTCAATTTGCCAACTTTGCAGAGCTTCCAGCCAGCGAATCTGAAGCACATTGGGCTTGCAGCATACCTGACAGTCCTCTACGTAGGATTGTCGCAATCCAGCCGATGGGTCAACGAATGTTTCGTTCCATTCTCCGCATCCCGAGCAGCAAAATCCGCCATCGTGCACTTCCATTGGTTGATTCCTCGCCACGTTCCCCGGAAGAATTTGTTGATCCGGGTACAGGATGATGGATTTGGTGATTTGTATCCGCGGTCCGGCTCGTTTGGATTAACTTATGAATAGACGCGCTAGATTCCTACTGGTGAGGCAAAATCCATGACAGTTGCAACATCTTCAGTCTATTCCTTCTCGGCCACCTTGCTTGACGGCACGGAATGTGACTTTTCCAGCTTTGCGGGCAAGGTACTGCTGATTGTGAACACCGCATCCCGCTGTGGGTTTACACCTCAATATGCAGGACTGGAGGCGCTCTATCAAAAGTACAAAGATCGTGGACTGGTGGTCGTGGGTTTTCCGTGCAATCAGTTTGGTGAACAAGAGCCGGGAACCGCTGCGGATATCTCGGAGTTCTGCCAGCTGAACTATGGCGTGAGCTTTCCCATCTTTGCTCGGATCGAAGTCAATGGCGCTGGAGCGCATCCACTCTACAAATATCTGACCCGCGAGGTGAAGGGTTTTCTGGGTACTGAGGCGATCAAGTGGAACTTTACCAAGTTTCTGGTGGATCGCAGCGGGCATCCAGTGGCGCGTTTTGCGCCGAAGACGGCACCGGCCGACCTGGAAGAGCATATTGAAACACTGCTGTAGAAATTGGGCAGGAATCCTGCATTCGGGATGACTGGAAGAAGCGGCTTACATTCTGCCGCCGTATCGAAGGTACCAGAAGCTTCCGCGCAGGTCTCTCCAGGACAGGAGTGCGTCGGGAACGGTGAATAGCTGAAAAGCACTGCTGAAAAAGCGACTCAAGGCCGAATCTTGCGGATAATCCAACTCGCTCGGAGAGCGATGCAGACTATCGAGCATGCAACCGACCAGCATGCGCTTGCCGGTTGCTCGATTGCGAAGAGATAGAGGTTTGGGCTGCTGGGGTGGGCAGAGGTCAAAGGCTTGAAGCGCCAGCATCGGTTCATCGAAGCCCATGCGCACAACTTTCGCGGTAGTTCCACCCATTCGGTAGTTGACTTCCAGGAAGTAGACCTCGCCCGTCTCAGCCGACTGCAACAAATCGAAGTGAAAGGCGCCGTGAAGGTCGGCCAGCTCAGCGAATCGAATGGCCGCATGATGAACGGAAGGCGGCGTTGGGCAGCGCTCGATGGTGAGAGCAAAGCCGTGATGCTTGCGAACGGTGCGGAAACACTCGAGCGCGAGGAGATGGCCATCGGCTTTGCGCACGCCGTGCAGGACAAGGTTTGGCCCCAGACAAAAAGGCTGGGCGATCAGCGGGCTGGTCCACTGCAACTCGTTCAGGAACGTTTGCAGTGCGGTGCGCGTATCGACGCGCCGAGCTTTGAAGGCCGGCAGAACAGAACTCATCCTTGTCGGTCGAAGGCAAAGTGGAAAGCTGGTTTCAGCCTGTATTTCCGCATCCGCTGCGGTTTCGATCAAGCAGGTGGGAAGGACGGAAAACCCGGATTGAGTGGCGAGAGCTGCTTGTTCGGATTTTTGCAGCAGTCGCTCCATCGAGGGTGCCGGAGAGGTCATGACGCGACAGGATGGTTCAAAGACACTGCGATGATTGGCCAGCCACATGAGGGTTGCTTCATCGTCACTGCTGATCGCTTCGGCTTGAACTGATTTTACAAATGCAAGAACGGTTTCAATCGCCTGCGAAGGCTTGTCGATTCCCCAGGGGATATTCTCTCCTAGGGACGTGATGGCGGCGCTCGGGTAGCGTGAATGTTGTATCAAGCCAGCGGCAGCGCTGTCTCCGAGTGGCATCAGGTGGACCGCGATACCTGCCTCGCGACATCGGCGGAGAAATGCCATCGAGGGCGCCCAGAAGCCAAGCTGCACCAGGTTTCGTATCGTGCGCGGGATTGGCTTGGTCGGCACATCTTTCGACAAAGTTTCCGCGGGGATACTCTTCATTGAGACTCGCACTCCAGAATGGAAGGTTGAAAATGCAAAGGATGACTCAGCAGCGTGGACTGCTATGAAGAGTTTGCCGAGAGGGAGAATCGTTTGCAGGTTACTGCACGATGGTGATGCGAAGCAATCTCATACCAGGTACCGGTCAAGAAAAATCTGTTTTGGAGCGCGCCTGTCGGCTATACTCGCACTGAACTGAATGGCACAGCCTTGTATTGTCTGTCGTCGTCATGGAGGCGCTC
>JAJZDO010000246.1 GCA_021805955.1 Acidobacteriota bacterium | reverse complement strand
GCGGCGTGGAAATTTACGAGGGTGTCCTGGAAGATGAATCGTCAATCCGGGAATTTTTACATCGTGCGGTCGATGTAACCCGAACCATGGCGCGGGACCATCGATTCGACCGCAATCCTATCCTGCTTTCCGGTGCGGGGTCTGCCTGGTACGACGTGGTTGCCGACGTGTTCTCGGAAGCGAACGTCGGCATTCCGATCGAAGTCATTCTGCGACCCGGATGTTATTTGACGCACGATATCGGCGTCTATGAAAAGGCGCAGCAGCAGATACTGTTCAGGAATCCTGTCGCGCGGCAGATGCATTCGGGTCTGGTTCCCGCTCTGCAACTCTGGGCCTACGTGCAATCTGTTCCCGAGAATCATAAGGCCATTCTTGCCCTGGGCAAACGCGATGCGGCCTTTGACGCAGGACTGCCCAAGCCGGCCCTACATTTTCGACCGGGCGAAAACACACCTCAACCTTGCCCGTCAACGTGGAAGCTGGTCCGCATGATGGACCAGCACGCGTACATGGAAATTGCCGCACAGGATGACATTCGAGTGGGCGATATGATCGGTCTGGATATTTCCCACCCCTGCCTGACCTTCGACAAATGGCGTTACCTGCCTGTGCTGGATTCCGGCTATCGGGTCATCGATATCGTCGAGACTTTTTTCTAAAGCATCTTCACCGTTGCTGTAGAGTAAGGTTCGTCATTCTGAGCGAAGCGAAGAATCTATAGCAATAGGGAGAAATGCTCTAAACGCCGGTAGCGGCATGCGCGCCATTCAGTCCGGCTCCGGAGTTGGGGCGCGAATTCAGCCCATTGTTTTCCGAAATCTGCTGCGAAGCCGAATCCTGTCGGGCGCGGCCGCTTGATTCTCGCGCGATAAACTGGGTCGTCACATCGACCTCCACCCCTTGCTTTCCTTCGTCTTCCACCATTTGCTGTAAGAGACGAAAGGCGCACAGGCCCACTTCATCTTTAGGGATACCGATCGAACTGAGCGGCGGATGGCCATAAGCGGCAAACGCAATATCGTCGGAACCGATGATTGAAATGTCGTGGGGAATGTGCCAGCCGGAGCGAAGAGACTCTCCCATGGCTCCGATGGCCATAAGATCGTTGCCGCAGATGATGGCCGTGGGGTGAAGTTTCCTGGAGCGCATCTCCTGAATGGCCGCCGCTCCGCCAGTGGGTCGGCTATCAACTTCAAAGCAACCGGCCAATTGCATACCGTGTTCCAGCAGCACGTCGATCAACAGCTTGCGGTATCGCTTTGCGGACAGCACGGTAAGCGGCCCATGAATGATCGCGACCTTGCGATGGCCCAGCGACTTGAGGTGCTCTACCGCCTGCAAGACCCCTCTGGAATAGTCGATGCGCACATTGCTCTTGTTGGGCTGCAGCCGGGAATCGTTCAGCCGGACGACCGGAATGTCCTGGTGAAGCAGCCGGTCCACCAGTTTGGAATCGAACTGCGAGCTCATGATGGCGACGCCGCGCACTTTGTCTTCGATCATGCGCCGGACTGCTGCGTCCGCATTGGTCTGCTCGTAGTTGGTCATGCCGAGCACCAGTTCCAGGTGCTCCGCGTGGCAAGCGCGTTCGAAGCCTTTGATGAGCTGCGGATAAAAGGGGTTTTCGATATCGGAAATAATAAGTCCCAGCGCATTGCTATAACCGCGGACCAGCAAACGCGCCGATGTGTTTTTGTAGTAGTTCAGTTTGGCGATTGCCTTCAATACGCGTTTGCGGGTTTCCGGGGCGATGGGCCGGGTCTCATTCAAAACATGCGAAACAGTAGTGATGGACACACTTGCCGCTTCCGCTACGTCCTGCATCGTGACGGTCATTGTCTTCTCTTCAAAAACCGGTTGAGTTATGCGGATTGTAAACTACAACTATTTAAATTCGCAGAAATTAAAATTGTTCGTAGCTAAAAGCCGGTTGAATCTACCACTCTCACTTAGACGCACGCCCCCGCACTCCCTCTCAATGCACCGGCGCAAGGCTTTGGATAGGTCGAGCGTGCTGGCGCGCCTGAAGCTGGCCGCATATTTTGCGTTCCCGTGCGGCGGCTGTGGGGTTTCCCGTCATGCTCCACGCGGTCCCCAGCACAAAGTGCGCCTGGGCAAAGTCAGGGTCCACCTTCACGGCCGTTTGTAAAGGCCCAAGCGCCTGCTTCGGCTGGTCCTGCATAATGTAGCACTGACCCAACTCCAGCAGGGCATTGGCATAACTTGGATTGGCTGCCACCGCCGCAAGAAGATAGTGGACTGCCAATGAAGGCTGGTTCTGCCGCCGCAGTATTCTCCCCATCATGTAATTGGAGGTCGGATCGTTTGGATAGCGCGCCAGTTCCTGCTGGAATTGAGCTTTCGCCTGCGGAACTTTCTGCAGCCGCCAATCGATCAGTCCAAGGCTGGAATGGACGCCGGGATAGTTTGGGTCGGCTGCGAGCGCGGCTTCAAACTCTTTGTATGCCTCGTCCTCTTTGGACATCGTGTCATAGGCCAGACCCAGCATGAAGTGTGCTTCAGCCGAACCGGGATCGATCGCCATGATCCGATTGAATACATGGGTGACTCCTGAGTAGTTTTTTGCCCTCCAATATGCCTTTCCCAAGACGTCGAGGGTCGGAATATCGTCCGGCTGCAATTGGCTGGCGCGTTCAAGATAGCTGGCCGATTCCGCATAACGGTCGAGCGCGAAAAGGTCGATTCCGGTTAGGTCGAGCGATTGGAATGTGGGAGAGGACGCAGCAAAGGAGCGCAGTAAAGGAAGCGCACTGCGGTAGCGATGCCCGCGAAAATAGGCCACACCGAGGTTGCGCCGGGTGATTGGATCGTCCGGTTTCAACTTGAGCGCCCGCTCATAGAGCGCGATCGCCTCGTCTTCGCGTCCCTGGCGGGCGATCGATATCGCCAGGTCGTTCAGGATCTCCACGGAATGTGGCGCCAGCGCGAGTGCTTGACGGAACGCGCGTTCCGCGGCGGCGTTGTCCTGCTGCTGCAAGGCCTGCGATCCCTGCGCGATGTAAGACTTGAATTTTTGCCGCAACTGCGAACTGTCGGTATCCGGCTGGGCCAAACTTGGATTGCATGTGCAGGCACACAAAAGCAGGCAGCAGAGGAGGTAGAGAAGACCGGCTTCTCCAGAACGCCGCTCGTTGAGGCTGAAACAATCTGGCATCACTATACGAAAATCATGCCACAAATGCGTTTCGGAAGAGCGGAGCGGTCGCGTGGAAATGGCGCATTGGCGGGGTCCACGCTCCAGCTTAGGAAAACTTTTCAAACTTTCGATTGACATTCGTCGGCAACCGCGATAATTTTGGATTCCATTAGACGCAAACGTTTGCTACATGGCGATTTGCGCGATTCCCCCAAACCGTCAACTGTGTTCAATCCTTTGCGAGGTCGACCCGAATGCCGAAACAAAAGCTCATCCTTACCGCTCTTCTAACGTTTTTCGTCTGCTGCCCCATGCTGGTCAGGGCGCAGGAACTCCACGCCACTATCAATGGGTTGGTCACAGACGCCTCGGGAGCGGTCGTCCCCAACGCACAGGTGACGATCGCGCGCACCGACGTGAAAGGCGAAACTCGGACGATCGACACCAATGCCGCCGGAAGTTATACAGCTACGGATCTCGCTGCCGGACGTTACAACATCACGGTGTCTGCGAATGGATTCAAGACCTTCACATCTCCGGACGTGACCGTGTTCGTTGCGCAGACCCGCGCTGTGAACGCGAAGCTGCAACCGGGCGCGGTCAGCCAGACAGTGACGGTGCAGCAGAGCAGCGTGGCCATCGACACGACGACGAGCGCGCTTGCCGGTACGATCTCCGGAACCCAGGTACGCGAACTTCAGTTGAACAATCGGAACTTCGAGCAGTTGGTGACATTGCAGCCGGGAGTG
>JAJZDO010000697.1 GCA_021805955.1 Acidobacteriota bacterium | reverse complement strand
CCATTAAGCGGAACAGGCGCACTCGCGGTAACTCTTACACCCGGCTCGATCAGCTTTTCCTCCACCAAGGTGGGCAAGGCCAGTTCCGTCGAATATTCCACCCTCACCAACAACAGTGCATCCACATTGACATTCAGCGGCACGTTTGCCATCAGCGGCCCGTTTGCCTTCGGCGGACTAGGGACGTGCGCCTCTACTGTCGCTCCAGGCGCGAGTTGCACAATCAGTGCAGTCTTCCAGCCGACCAGCAAAGGCACCGCGACCGGCGCTGTGACGCTGATCGATAGCGCGGGCACACAGACTCTTGCACTCATTGGCAGTGCATACTAAAACGATAGCCATCTGCTGGTAGCCGGATGGAGAAGTCCCGCGCTTTCGAGCACGACAACTCTGCCGGTCATTCGGGGCGCTGCAGTGACGACCGAGTGCGCTTCCGCTTTCGAGCTGCTTCGTCTGGCGCATAGAATAATAGCCGCCGCGGTCATGTACGGCGGCTGTTTGTCTACCCTGTGGAGGAATTGCAGGCGAGTCGAAGCCGACGCGGGCTCTCTATGCGTTTTCTTAAAATAAGCAACTGCAGAATGATGATTTCATTCTCTCTGTCGAATGTAGTACATCGTGGGTACAAGATATTCTGACGATGCCTGGAATGTAAACTTCTGAATATTCTCGCGGACGCGAAGAGCTCGTGGCGATCTCATCAAGCAACCATTTATTGCCTGCGTGGGAGAATCGCAATCGGCTCGTTCATTCCATATCTTCCAGTGACAACTCGCCATGCGCTCTTGCGATTGAGCAATTGCGTTTGATCAAGTCCGACTCAGCCCTGTGCTTCTACATAAGCGAGATCTACACTTATCTCTTGCAATCCGCTAGATTGATACCCGGCCTGCGGCGCACAGTCCCATGCGCAGCCAGCGAGGAACTCTTGCGATCCGATGATATGCAACTCTGCGGCCGCCAAACGAGCGGAACGATGCCTCAATCTGTCTGTGCATCGATCCCTCAAAATCAAACACATCTGTATGGGCTGCTGCAAACTCTATTAAATTCCACATCAGCAGTACACCACCTCCGCTCGAGGCAAAGTTAGGGTCGTGACCGCCCGCAAGATTATAGCCTCTCTTGCGATCCCAGATAAAAAAGAAGGCCGCATGAACCCTTCCTTGACTATCTTGTGCGGCCATGCAAATCCCAGCCTCATTCGTACGAGCAGCCTTGTAGAGACGGCAGAGATAGTCGAGTTCGTAGGGGCATTCCTTTCCTTGCCGGCCGAAAGTCTGCGCTGCAACCTTGAAGACATCTTCAGGACCGCACTCTCTTACGCTGATTCCTATTTCCCTCGCCTTGCGAATGTTGTTTCGCCTTGCCTGAGCCAGTCCATCCCATATCTTATGCATCGATCCCAATTCATCAAATACATAGGTGTAGTGAGTCGTCTGCGTGTATCCGCGCCAATAAAAGGGCAGCCAGTTCTGGCAGGCCGGATGGAACGCCTGCACAAAGATCCGTTCCATTGAGAGCCTATCCGCAAATTGATCCAATATTTCTGTCTCGCGGGTCTCTGCGGTCACCCTCTTGCCGGCAAGCGGCCCTATCACAACACCCATGGTCTGTATCAGCCTCGGCATACAGCAGACCCGCATGCCCATGCGCCGCTCATAATGCAACGGAATTCCAGCGATAAGGCGGCCTGAGTTGAATAGGCCCAACACGCGCACCTCGCCGCAAGCTGCCCTCAACCACCACGACTTACAAAATACAGAGCAATGCGGCGAATTCCCCACAAGGGCGTCCCACTCAGGCAATTCATCTGGTGTCAGAATCGATAATCCCGACTTTTCTTTTTGAGCTACGCGCGCTGATATTGTCAGCGATGCTTCACCTGATATTTCTGGCAGGGTCCTCTCGTGGGTCCACCCCGCCTCCATCGCTGCCATTTGTGCGGCGGCTCCAGAACGGTGATTCCTGTCGGCAAATTGGATCATGACTCACCTCCTCGGACTAGGGCAGCAAGACCGAAGCTTTACGCCCGCGATGACCTTACACCGCCAAGGCTGCTTCCGTTCCAGCCGGATGGTCATCCTGACCGGTTTCCGGATGATAACCAAGACCCATTGACGCCAGCAGAGTAATTACACCGTCTCGATCGCCGCTCCTCGCGGTCTCAATAAGTTCGAGCACCTGGCGCTGGAACTCAGCTTCTTCAAATGGCGCGGGCGGTATTTCAAATACCTTTTCAAATCGCGTTTCATGGAAGAACTCACCCACTCCCGCCAATTCCTCTTCCATCTTCTCACCGGGGCGCAAACCGGTAATAGCAATGCGAATGTCCTCTTCAGGCTCCAGTCCTGCCAATTCAATCATCTGCCGCGCGAGGTCCAGCACACGCCGAGGATTGCCCATATCTAATACAAAGGTTTCGTTCCTGCGGGCCAGGCTTCCTGCCCGCAACACCAATTGCACTGCCTCAGGAATGGTCATGAAGAACCGCACGATATCGGGATGAGTTACAGTCACAGGACCACCGGACTCAATTTGCCGCTTGAATAGAGGAATGACGCTTCCACGGCTGCCCATGACATTGCCAAAGCGGACCGATGCGGATCGCATCGCTACGTGAGAAGCGTGCACTGCCAGCAGCTTTTCTCCAACGCGCTTGGTAGCCCCCATAACATTCGTCGGGTTCACCGCCTTATCGCTGGAGATGAAGACAAAGCGCTCTACCCCGTGGGCAACAGCAGCCCGCAGTACATGGTCGAGCCCTGAAACATTGTTCAGCACCGCTTCGCAGGGATGCATTTCCATTAAGGGAACATGCTTATGCGCGGCGGCGTGCAGCACCACCTGCGGCCGCGCCTCCGCAAACACGGCTGCAATTCTCTCAGGTAACTTGATGTCCGCGATCATGGGTCGCACATTAGCCTCAGGATCGCGAATCGCTAGTTCGTTGCTCAGGTCGTAAATAGAGTTCTCATCCTTGTCTAACACCGCAAGCAGAGCCGGTCTGAGCAGAAGCAACTGCCGGCACAGCTCGCTGCCGATCGAGCCGCCCGCACCGGTTACAAGGATGCGCTTGCCCTGATATGCACCGCGCGCATCTGGCCCAAATTCCGTGCCAGCCGAGTTGGAGCGACCGAGCAAATCCTCAATGCGGATCTCCCGCACTCGACTGATGTTCACACGGCCCGCAACAATCTCTTGAGCCGAAGGAATGATGCGCGTACTGACTGGAACCCCCTTACATCGCTGCATAATCTGCATGAGCGATTTGGAGCCTCCGTGGGCGATGCATATCAGAACTTCCTCAACCTTGTTGCGGCGCACCAGACTCTTCAGCTCATTGCCTGTCCCGAGCACGCGGACTCCTCCGATCATGGTTCCTACCTTATGCGGATCATCGTCGACAAAGCCGAGGATCTGGAGATCGGGCGCGTTCGCCAGTTCGTGAGCCAGCATCACGCCGGCCCGTCCGGCTCCATAAAGTACGACTCTCTTCCTGCGCGAGCGAATCTCGTTCGCAGCCTGATCACTCTTTTCATGTGCCGTGCGGCAGATGCTGCGAATGGCGAGAACGCTGCACAGACTCATCAAGTATTCGGGAACAATGATGCCCAGTGGAAGGCGTAGCCAGTAAGCCAGCGGCGCATTTTCCGGATAGAGCCACCGTAAGAGCAACAATGCTGCGGTCAACCACACCAATGAGCGGGAAATGGCGATGGCGTCGGACAGACAAACAAATCTCCACAAGAATCGGTGCACGCCCAATTTGCGAAAGAACACGATACGGCATGACACTACTACTGGAAGCCAAAAGACGAATTGAAGCAGGTGAGTTCCGGAAAGAACTCCATTGAAGCGCGCTAAATAGGCTATCAACAACGAGCATGCAATCAAGACACCGTCGATGGTG
>JAJZDO010000739.1 GCA_021805955.1 Acidobacteriota bacterium | reverse complement strand
GCTGGGCGCGCAGAGCTATCGCGCCCTCGCAGAAGCTAACCGCATTCGCAAGGTGCCTATCCTGGCGCCGCGCGGAAAAATCTATGACCGCGACGGACGTCTGCTGGTCGACAATTATCCCTCCGTCACCTGCTTTCTGGTTCCAGAGCAGGCCCACAATCTTGACAGCGACCTTCCGCTCATCGCCGATGGTCTGCACATGCGGCCCGACCAGCTTAAGGCGATCCTGCTGCACTATCGCCATCAGCCCAGATATCAGCCCATCCCGCTGCAACAGGACATCACGCCGAACGAACAGGCATTTATTGCCGCCCATGCCAATGAGCTTCCCGAGCTGGAAACGATTGAGGAACAGCGGCGACTCTATCCCAGCAACGGATTTGCCGCGCATCTCATCGGCTATGTCGGCGAAGTTTCCGAAGACATGCTCGACGACCCTCGCTACGCCTTCTATCAGCCTGGCGACGTTGTCGGTCGCTCCGGCGTTGAGGAGTCCTACGATCCCGTCCTGCGCGGTCAGGACGGTTCCCGTGACGTGATCGTCGACAGCCACGGCCGCGAGCTGGGCGCGCTTGGCATCGAACCCGCGAAACCGGGAAAATCAATTAAACTCACTATCGACCTTGACGTGCAGAAGGCAGCCGAAGAGGCGCTGGGCAATCGCCAGGGTGCAATTGTCGCCATCGATCCGCGCACCGGCGAAGTGCTGGCCATGGTCAGCCATCCGACCTTCGATCCCAATCAGTTCGCCATTCGCATCCATCGCAACGAGTGGAACAAGCTCATCACCGATCCCGACCATCCGCTGATGAACAAAGCCATCCAGGCCCAGCTCGCTCCCGGCTCGACATTCAAGATTATTGAAGCCATCGCCGGCCTTCAGGAGGGCATCGCGGAGAATTTGAAGGTCGACTGCCATGGCGGCGCTGTCTTCTACGGCCGATATTTCAAATGCTGGATCACCGCTCGCCATCAGTCGCACGGCATTACCGACATCACAAAAGGCATCTACCAGTCCTGCGACGTTTTCTTTTACACGCTTGCGGAAAAAATGGGCATCGACATGATCGCGAAATGGGCGCACATGTTCGGTCTGGGCCAGAAGACGGGCATTGATCTGCCGAATGAAGCCGCCGGCATCGTGCCCTCTCCGGAATGGAAAATGCGAAATTACCATCAGAAATGGTTTGCCGGTGAGACCATCTCTGTCGGTATCGGTCAAGGCGCTCTGGCCGTCACCCCCATCCAACTTGTGCGCGCCCTCGCGGGCATCGGATCCGGCGGAGTGCTCAAACGTCCTCACGTGGTTTTTCCGGATGAGATTCCTGCGGATTTGAAGGATTATTATAAGGACCAGTTTCCCGGCTCCGGCGATCAAAATATCCACATCGATCCGGCCAATTGGCAAACCGTGACCGACGCCATGGCTCAGGTCGTCACGTTTGCGGGAACCGCCGGCTTCGCACAATTGCAGGGCATCGACTTTGCCGGCAAAACCGGCAGTGCCCAGATCGTCAGCAACGCATACAAAGCGTCTGTCGGCGGCGGCGCGAAACTGAACGATACCGCCTGGTTCGTCGGCATGTCGCCGCGCAGAAATCCGGAGATCGCCGTTGTCGTCATGTGGCAGAACGGTTCCGAAGGATATTTCAGCGCACGTCTCGCCGCCCGCGTCATTGAGGCCTACGTTGACAAAGAGCGCCTTCGCGACCACAACCTGATGCAAGTCGTCGCCAAAAATCATACCGAGCCCGGCGCGCCTGCGGCTCCCGCTCCAGCAACCATCAAAGACAAATCCGCGCCCGGCGTCGCCAAGCCAAAAACCGTAGGCCGCCTGCAGCCCTCCCGCGTCGCAGGCGCTTCCACGGAAATGGCCGCGCTCTGGACCGCGAACGCCGTTCGCCCCGCAAATCCTGCCGCGCGAAAACTACCCCCTCGCATCACCGCAGCGTTTTCCATGCCTGCGGGCACCACCCTGCAAGCGGGAACCTTCCTCCTTCCGCCCACTCCGATAAACTCGGCCAGGAGTCATTCTGAACGGAGCGTAGCGAAGTGAAGAATCCAGAAAAAATTCGCCTGGGTGCCCCATCCTCGCCGTGTTGTCGCCTCGGCGACTGGCCAGGGTGGGATGAAAACAAAGTTTGTCATCCCGACCGCCGGGTGCCCCACATCTCGATTCTGAGATGTGGGATGGAAGCTCCATCCCCGATGGAGGATCTCTTCTAGCCATGCGCCGCTTTCTTTCCTATCGCGATTTCGACTGGACACTGATGGCCTTTGTGGTGGCGCTGTCGGTGATCAGCGTGCTGGAAATCTATAGCGCCACGCTGCACACCAAGTTTGTCCACTTCGATGAAAAGCAGATGCTCTGGCTGGCCGGCGGCTTCGTCAGCATGTTTATTCTTTCGCTCATCGATTACCACATCCTGCTCGACATTGCGATCTGGGCCTATGGATTCTGCCTGGTGTCGTTGGTAGCAGTGTTGGCTGTAGGGACCAAGGTTTTGGGTGCGCGACGCTGGATTCACCTGCCCGGCGGCATTCACTTTCAACCTTCGGAATGGGTCAAACTGATCCTGATCGTTGTTCTGGCGAGATTTTTTACCAACCTGAGCGGCCGCGACCTCACTTGGAAAGACATCTTCAAAGCCATGGCCATCGTCGGCGTGCCCATGTTGCTGGTGCTCAAGCAGCCCGACCTGGGAACCGCCCTCACCTATGCCCCTGTGCTGCTGGTCGGGTTGTTTCTTGGCGGAATACGCTTCAAACATGCGGCAATCCTCTGTATCGCCGCTTCGCTCGCGCTTGTTCCCGCTTGGTACAAAGTGTTGAAGCCATATCAAAAGCAGCGGCTGACCAGTTTTCTCTCGCCCGATAACGATCCCCGTGGCAGCGGCTACCAGATTCGTCAATCCTTGATCGCCGTCGGCTCCGGCGGCATCTGGGGACAAGGTGCCGAGAAGGGAACGCAGACCCAGGGAGATTTTCTCCCCATCCCCTATACCGATTTCATCTTTGCCGCGTTCTGCGAGGAACACGGATTGGCCGGAGCCATCTTCGTCCTGCTGTTATACTTCTTGTTGTTGATGCGTTTGGTTCAAAACGCGCAAACCGCCGCTGATCTTCCCGGCACGTTAATCGTCATGGGGGTCGTGGCCGTTCTGATTTTTCAGATCGCGGTCAATGTGGGCATGGTCATCGGTTTTATGCCGGTTACCGGAATTCCGTTGCCCTTAATGAGTTATGGTGGCTCATCGGTTTTATTCACGTTCCTGGCCCTTGGCATCGTCATGAACATCCGCATGAGTCGCTTTGTAAATTAGCACCACCTCTGTCACCGGGTGCCCCAGGTTCGCATAGCTAACCTGGGATTGAAAACATTCCGGTAACGGGGAAAGGCTCTAGCACTACCTCTGGCGCATCCGCAGGCCGCGCTAGAGGATTTAGAAATACGCATCCGCTCGCTGCATCGGAATGTCCGGTGGCATGGATGCGATCAGAAGTTTTTCTCGGTCAGGCAGATTCCAACCGAGGCCAGGCAGGTTCGATCGAATGCACGCAGTTACCGCAATTGGACTGGAAACGGCCCCACCCTACAACAGGGAAGCAGTGGCCACAAAGTCCTTGCGTGCCGTTCTTTCACGTCGCAGCCAGGATTCTTCGCTTCTACCGCCATCCCGCTCCGGCGGGAGAGTTTCACTCAGGCCGAAAGCAAGTTTCACGTCCGCAGCGTCCCTAGAACAATCCCTCGATTCAACCGCTCTAGTCACGGTCGCCGCGCTCGGCACTCCCTAGCGCGCAGAAATCTGCCTCACCACACCCCGAGTCCGCCGTCTTCTGTGGCATCGGACTGGAATGAGGCAGCATGACAAAAGAAATTTATATCTCCAGCACTCCGCACGAAACCCGGCTGGCGGTTGTTGAAGACGACCAGCTCGCGGAAATCTACTACGAACGCGAGAACGAATACACCCTCGCCGGCTCCATCTACAAAGGCAAAGTCACCCGCGTTCTTCCCGGCATGCAGTCGGCATTTGTCGATATTGGTTTGGAGCGCGATGCGTTCCTCTACGTCACCGATTTCGCCGAAGAACAGGAAGACGGCGAAGAATATGTCTCCCTCGCGCCCGGTTCTCGAAGCCAGGGACGCGCGTCCAACGGTCATTCCAACAGCGAACCCCAAACCACCGGAGAAGACTCTGCATCCCGCTCTTTTAGCGAAAGAAAACCGGCAGGGAATCAGCCTGGGCGCGAAGCTTCCAGCGCGTCGGCCAGTTCCTCTGGCGAGGAAGAAGGCTCGGGCGGAAGGCGTTGGCGCGGTCGCCGCGGTCGTCGCCGCGGTCGCGGCGGGGCTTCTGGGCGTGAAGGATCAGGTGGGCAAGAGAGGTCTTCCACCAATCCCCAGGACGTATCCAGCGGTTCACATCCGAACGAAAAGCCCGAAGACATTCAGTATGAATCCGAGGCAACTCCCTCTGAAGTCGAATTTCAAAGGGAGCCTCAGGATTTCGCGGCACATTCAGTTTCGCCCGCGCCCTCGCACGAACGTTCCCAACCCGCGCCATTCCGGTCCGAACAGGTGCCTGTCGTGCTTCCCGGCGAATCGCTCTCCAAGTATCGTCGCGGGGATTCTCCCGTGCCATCTGTAACCCCGCAACACAAGGAAACACCCGCACCGGCGCAGCAACCGACCTTCCAGCCTTCCACCATGGTCGTAGGACCGTTGGCATGGGATGGCAGCGGAGCGCTTCCCGGCGAATCGCTCTCCAGACACAAGCGTTCGCGCGAAACCTCGCACGCGGAAAGCTTCTCCTCACCTGCGGCTGAAGTCAGTCCGATTGTTGAGGAAACTCCCGCGCCTGCGCCTGTCGTCGAAACCCACGTCCATATCGACGACACTCCCTTGCCCGTCTTTGAGCACGAGGCGTCCGCACCTGCTTCCACAGATATGTCATCCCGACCGGATTCCGCCGTGGCGGACGAAGTGGAGGGACCTGCGGTTTCCGAAAACTTTGAGCCCTCTGAAGCGTCTGCCTCCTATCGCTTCGATCCCTCCACTCCCAGCGCCTATCGCCAAAGCAGCGTCGCCGAGCCGCCCGCGCCGGAAGCCGAGCCGGCGACACAATCTTTCAGTCACGACGCCATTGAAGGGCCCACCCCGGAAGCCGCTGCACAACCGGAGCCCTTCTTCGGCGAGACAGCATCGATCGTTCAGCCCACGCATTCCCAGCCATCCGAGGAAGACAGTACCTCCAGCGACGAGGTGACCGAGTCCGTCCATGCACGCAGCGCCGAAGACACCGCGACCGACGTGCAAGAGCAACAAGAATCCGAACAGGATCAGCGTATCTTCGATCCCGGTCTCGGCGATCTCGAAGAAGAAATCATCGACGAAGATGAGCCGGAAGCCTACTCGGCCCAGAGTCTGCAGGACGAAGCCGAGTATGACGATCTAATCGAAGAGACGCTGGATGTGCAGATGGATAGCGGCCTGCTCAGTGAATTGGTGCGCGACCGGCACATCGAGCAGCGCACACGTTTTGCCGATGAAAACGGAGAAGCGGCGGCCGAGGGTTCTGAAATTGACGAAGACTTCAGCGAGGAAGAAGACTTTCCCGAAGAGTTGGGCGAAATCGAATTGGAAGATGTTTCGGATGCCGCGGAAGACGAAGCGGAAGAAAATGAACCTGCGAATGCAGATGCGGTGCGCATTCGTCCCGGCGGAGGCCGCAGTGGTCGGCGAGGAAATCGCGGCCAGCAGCGTCATGCTGGTGGTCGTGGCGATAGCCGCATGCGCCGCTCCACCGCACAGACCACCAACCTGCCTGCCATCACCGACCTGCTAAAACCCAACCAGGAAATTCTGGTCCAGATCGCCAAGGAGCCCATCGCCCGCAAAGGCGCGCGCATCACCAGCCATATCGCGTTGCCCGGTCGCTTCCTGGTCTTTATGCCCACGGTCAACCACGTCGGCGTTTCCCGCAAAATTTCCTCCGACGAGGAACGTCAGCGTCTGAAGCACATTTTGCTCAGCGAAAAGGGAACGGCCTCAGGTGGCTTTATTGTTCGCACTGCCGCTGCTACCGCCAGTGAAGAAGATCTTCGCGCCGACATTCGTTTCCTGCTCACTTTGTGGGCAGAGATTCGCCAGCGCACAGAAAATGCCAAGCCCCCGGCTCTGATCTATCACGATCTCAGCCTAGTGGAACGCGTGCTGCGCGATCAGGTCACCGATAATTTCTCGTCCATCTGGGTCGACACCGAAGCCGACTACGAACGTGTCCTGCGCTTCCTCGGTCGCTTCGAGCCCTCCCTGGTTCGCCGCGTCAAGCTTTATACCAAGGAAACGCCGCTGTTCGAGCAGTTCGGCATTCAGGAAGAAATCAACAACGCGCTCCACTCCAAGGTGTGGCTCAAATCCGGCGGCTCCATCGTCATCAACCAGACCGAAGCCTTGGTCGCCATCGACATCAATACTGGCAAATACGTGGGCAAAACGGCGCGCCTGGAAGATACCATCCTCAGGACCAACCTCGATGCCATTCCGGAAATTGTTCGCCAGATTCGCCTGCGCGATCTGGGCGGCATCATCGTCATCGACTTCATCGACATGGATGAACGCAAAAACCGCAATCGGGTGATGGTGGCGCTGGAAGAAGCGTTGAAGTCCGATCGCGCTCCCTCCAAAGTATTGCAGTTCAACGACTTCGGCCTGGTTGCCATCACACGCAAACGCGTCAAGCAGTCTCTGGAGCGCACCCTATCCGTGCCGTGCTCGGTATGCTCGGGAACTGGCATGGTCAAGGGTCCTTTGACGGTATGCAATGAGATTTATGTCGAGTTGCGCAAAATGTATCGCCAGATTGATCGTGGCGATGTTCTACTGCGAGTCAATCCGGAAGTCGTCAAGCAGCTCAAGCTACAAAATGGACGCTGGTTGAGCGAGATGGAAGAAATGTCCGGTAAGACCGTCATCGTCAAAAGCGATGCCAGCCTGCATCCGGAGCAGTTCGATATTCAGTAGCGGAGTGAATTCGATTGCCCCTGAACCTCCGAACGGCGTCTGTGGTCGCCCCGTGAAACGAAGAAGCGGATTTCTCGTTTTTCGAGGATATGCAGACGCCTTCGATGCCGCGGCAACTGCAACTCGACGCAACGCAACATCAATTTCGGGTTCCGTCCCGATCGGGATATAACCGAATCGCGGTGGGTGCGTCCAAGACGTGAAGCATTGTTTTTCGAGGCCAGCATGTCAATGATGCGTTAAGTGTAACGGTCGGCTGCAAGGCCAGTATTCGTGCTTCTCGTGCTTGTTGTATTGGCTGGTTGTGCGGATCTCGTGCCCAGTAGTCTAACCTCGACATCCAAGCCGACGCCCCCCAACCAGCCCGCTCCCACACAACCGGTGCCTACGCCCACACAGACCGGCGTCGTCACCATCAGCCCGCAAAACGCCGCGGCGGCTCCTGGGCAGACGGTTCACTTTACTGCGACAGCGGCCGGTGGTGGCGCGATTACTTTTTTAGTCAACGGCGTCGCGGGAGGGAATGCGACCGTCATGGAGCTGACCCAGACATCTCCCACATCCGCCCAGACGGTATGGCAGGCGCATACTCCGGGCTACAACCAGTACCACTGATACTAATCCCGAGCCTGTACCCCGGAATCCAGTGGTAAGGCGGTCGCAAATGTTCCAGTACTACAGTTGCACTTCATGGATTTCCGCTGGTTTTCATCGCGACCACGCACTCGAGCATTCTGTTGCGATCAATGCTCGACGATCACTCCGTGACTCCCATGCCCATCGGTACACGGGGTACCGAGAGACGCGCGCTTGGGAGAGAAGTCGGCGGTGGTCAGGGCCAGCGGCCCGGAAGTGAAACTGCAAACTGACCCCATCACGGGCGTAGACGCAGCCGGCTTCGGTGACGGCGGAGGCGGCGCTGTCCCCGCAATAATTGTGCCCGTGTTGTCTGCACCGTAATTGCACGGTGCTCCGATGGCCGCCTGCATGGGAGCGAAGTCGTAGGTGGTCCCTGCCTTCGGACCGGAAGTCAACTTGCAGACGGAACCCAGCCCGGGCCGCGGGGCGCTACCGGATGCGTGCACGCTGGCGACCGTTGCGGTCGTGCTCGCCCCTTCCGTCGCGCTTGGCGCAGCCGAATTCGGCGTCCCTTTACATGCGGAGGGAGGAACGCAGGACGGAGTGTCTGGAATTGTCGCGGCGACGATGATGCCGCTGCTTCCCGCCCCGTCATTGCACGGTGTATTCAGCAGCGCATGCATGGGAGCGTAATCATGGGAGCTTCCCGTTTTCGGCCCCGCCGTGAACCTGCAGACCGACCCCATCTGTGGAGCGGCAACGATGATGCCGCTGCTCCCTGCCCCGTCGTCGCAGGGCGTATTCAGCGGTGAATGCACTGGAGCATAATCCTGGGTGCCTCCCGCCTTGGGTCCGGACATAAACTTACAAACTGTTCCCATTGGTTGCGCGGCGACAATCACACCGCTGCTTCCCGCCCCGTCGTCGCAGGCCGTGCCCAACGGCGCATGCATGGGAGCGTAATCGCGCTGGCTCCCGGACTTCGGTCCGGACATAAACTTACAGACTGTTCCCATTGGTTGCGCGGCGACAATCACGCCGTTGCTTCCCGCCCCGTCGTCGCAGGCCGTGCCTAGCGGCGCGTGCATGGGCGCATAATCGTGCATGCTCCCGGCCTTTGGTCCGGACGTGAACTTGCAGACCGATCCCGACTGTAGGGATGTGCCGGGGGTGTCCGCCGCCCTCGCTACCGCAGGAGCGGCAATCGCTGCCGGGGACGCGGCAATAATGTTTCCGCTGCTGCCTTCTCCGTCGGAGCAGGGCGAGTTCAGCGGGGCTTGCATCGGCTCGTAGTCCTGAGTGTCGCCGGATCTCGGTCCGGTTGTGAATTTGCAAATGGTCCCCATCTGCTGGCCGACGCCAGCGGTTGCCGGCTGTGATGTGTGTGTGCTGGCAGCAAAAATGGTTCCCGCCAGGACAGTGGGAACCATCAAGATGACCCATGCGTATGGGCTTCTGCCTATTCCTTGCCGCGGGCGCAACATATTCGACTCCTTCTCCCTCTCAAGTATGGAGATTAGTGCATCGCGGGAATGGTTTTCTACTGATTTTGAGAATTCATATGCATGCAATCAACGTAAAATTCGAATGGAAGAAAACCAAGCGGTCGATAAGCGCATCAAAAACGGGAACTCAGCATGATAAACCGGAGTTTTTCCCTCTACCACATGGGAAGCGTCATGTGAAGGTGAGCAAGAAACAGGTGGGCCGCGTACGATTCATGCTACGGCCTTCTTGATAAGACGGTCCCCGGTAGGTAAATTCAATGAATAGTCTTCACCTTGACACTGCGGGAGAGAAAATCCATCAGCAGATACTGGCCCAGGGTTTCCGGCGTGGTGAACTAAGTCTTTCCCCTGCACATCGCTGTGACCCGCCGCACAAACTGCCTTAGTGGGGCGGTTTTGGTTTCAACGCAACTTTTTACCGCAGCGCCCGTCTAAGTAACCGGTCGGCTAGGTACGGCGGCCTCAAAATCGACATGTGCGCTGCGAGCATCTCGCTCGCGTTGTGCAGGCATCGGATCATACATAAGCGCACGGGAAAATAAGGTACGATCGGAGCCGCGCAAGCGCGACGAATCACGAAAGGACAACTACGATGGACACGATACATCAGGTTCTGCGGAAAACTGCAACAAGGTCGAAATATATCGCGCTTGCCTGCGGTTTGTTACTCGCGGCTGCAGCACAGGCGCAGACCTATTCCAGTTCAACGGTGAGCTACACTCCTCAATACAATTCCCAGCCCAACCCCCAGTACAACGGCCCCTATACCTATAACCAGAACCAGCGGGAAGTGACCCCCCCGCAGCCATTGACTCCCCCGCGTTATACCGGCGAAGGTTGGGGCAAGCACTTTGTCTTTGAAGGCGGAGGCGGTGTGACCCCACCCGTGTCCGGGACACAGAAATTTGCGAACACGGGATTCAATGTTCTGCTCGGCGGCGGGTTTAGGTTCAATGATCGTCTCAGCCTGCTCGCGGAATGGAATTTCAATCGCATGGGGGTTCCCACCGACCTGGCCATCGCCCAGGCCCAGGTTCCCGGAGGCAATGAGCATATCTGGACAGCCATGCTCAATCCAAAATTCGATTATATTCGTGGCGGCAGAGTGGATGGATACGTCATCGGCGGTGGCGGGTTTTCACGCCAACTCACTACGTTTACAGCGCCGGTCGTCGTGCCCTGCGGCTATGGCGGCTATGGCTACGGCTATGGCTACGGCTATGGCTACGGCGGCTGCTCTGGCAGCGTCAATGTCGCCCATGAGTCCAGCAATCAGGGGATGTTCGACGTCGGAACCGGCGTGGAATTCCGCTTCTCGCCCTATAGTCGCTTTAAGCTTTTTGTAGAAGGTCGATATGAGAGGTTTTACACGCCCAAGAGCAATCTCCCGCCCGGATACAACGCAGCGCTTGTCCCGGTAATGATCGGCGTCCGCTGGTAACCTTCGAACGTTGCACCCGAAAAAGCGCGCTCTTCGGAGCGCGTTTTTTTGACTCTACACACCCACTGGAAACGGCTTTGGCGAGGACTCGTCCGCATTCGCCACTCCGCGGAACCTGTCGAACATCCCCTGCGTCACGCTTAACACCGCCGTATATCCGTAGCCGAACATGAACAGAAACAGAAAGGGAATGGTGATGTAATTCGCGTTTGAAATCGCATACCAGATGGTCAGGGCGAAATACGCGCTGATCATCAATTCCACCACCGGCAGCAGGCCCAGCCGCTTGCGATATTTCGCCGCCTGCGACTTCTCGCCGCGCTTCTCCACCCGGTACTTCGGCGTCCGCTTGAACGGGCTCTTGATCCCGAACAACGCCTCCATCACCGCCCGCGCATTGGTCAGCGTCAGCCCGATCCCGCCCAGCGCCAGCACAAATGGCAGGTACAGCAGCGAGCGATACCATTTCCCCGGATACAGTTCTTTTTGTGAGATCAAATAAAACGACGACACGGAAAATGTCGACGCCATGAACAGCGGCAAATCGATGTACAGCATCTGGAACCATCCCTGGTAGAAGCGAATGATCATCGCCGGCATCAGCAGAATCGACAGCAGCACCATCAGCGGGTAGCTGATGTTGGCCGTCAGATGGTAAAACGTCTCCAGCTTGATGTGAAAGGAAACATCGGAGCGAAATACCTGCGGCAGAATCTTTTTTGAAGTCTGAATCAGCCCCTTCGACCAGCGCGCCTGCTGCGTCTTGAACGCCGTCATCTCAATCGGCAGCTCCGCCGGGCACTCCACATCCTGCAGGTATTTGAACTTCCAGCCCTTCAACTGCGCCCGATAGCTTAGGTCGGTGTCTTCGGTCAGCGTGTCGTGCTGCCAGCCGCCAGCCTCGTCAATCGCCGCGCGCCGCCACATCCCCGCCGTACCGTTGAAATTGAAAAACACGCCGCAGCGCGAACGCCCGCCGTGCTCCAGCACAAAATGCCCGTCCAACAGGATCGCTTCCACCTGGGTCAAAAAACTGTAGTCGCGATTCAGGTGCGTCCAGCGCGTCTGCACCATGCCAATCTTCGCATCGGAAAAATGATGCACCACCTTCATCAGCCAGTCCGGCGACGGCACAAAGTCCGCGTCGAACATCGCAATCAGGCCGCCCTTGGCGGTCTTCAATCCGTTGTCCAGCGCGCCCGCCTTGTACCCATGGCGGTTGGTGCGATGAATGTACACGATCGGCTGTGCCTCGCCATGCAATCCGCTGCGATAGCGCTCCACAACCGCGGCCGCCACCTCTTGCGTCTCGTCGGTTGAGTCGTCCAGCACCTGGATTTCCAGCCGGTCGCGCGGATAGTCCAGCCGGCAAACCGCATCCACCAGCCGGTCAATGACAAATTGCTCGTTGAAAATCGGCAACTGGACTGTGACAAACGGTAGCTCAGTGAAATGCTCCGGTGCTTCATGGGTCGCATTCTTTTTGTACCGGTAGTACAGCCACACCAGTTGATAGCGATGGATTCCGTAGAACGCCAGTATCACCATCAGCACAAAATAGGGAATCAGCAGCGACGCGTCGAACCAGTTCCAACTGTACAGATGGCCAAAAGTCTGGTTCGCCACCTGCTGTTCATGCAGGTAATGCATCAACCCGTGATGCGGCGCGAACAGCATAGTGCAGAGCGATCCACGACTGGCCAGCGCCGGCCTCGCGACCCATCCAAGGTTCCAGACTGAAGTAATGGAAGTGAACGACATCGCCCCGAAAAGGGCCTCCACAGAAGTAGGCTGTACGATTCATTGTACGTGACAGAAAATCCTGGGCCGCGCACGCGCATCCGGTTTTCCGTGACGCGCCGCCCCGGAATGGATAGAATTCGCAGCAAGTGAGCGCCTTTACGCCCAGTACGATTGCGGCCATCATCATCGCGGCCAGCTTTGCCGCAGGCCTCAATGTCTACGCG
>JAJZDO010000461.1 GCA_021805955.1 Acidobacteriota bacterium | reverse complement strand
TTCACCGCGATGCCACTTGGGAGATATGGTCGTGTCGAGGGCTTGCTGGCGGCAAATTGGCTTCCGCAAGCGACAGGCGAGGATTATGAAGTGACGTCGTTGTTGCGGACGGGGGGCACGGCTGGGCAGGTTCCGTTCGACGAGCTGTACATGCTGGGCTTCGATCGGGACAACGAGCTCTGGATGCGCGGCCACAATGGGCTGGTGAACGGGCAAAAGGGAAATGCTCCGCTGGGGACGAATTTTATTCTCTCCAATTCCGACATCGACAAGGTGGTGTATGACGGAGGCTTCTTGCTGGTGAAGGCCGGACCGTTTGTCGACACGGGAGATATTACCGATCCTTCTCAGTTCTTCGGGTCGCGGAAATGGCTGACGGACACCGGGCTGCAAACTACGGTGAGAGTGCTGGGAAGCTTTGAGTTTGTGTTGGGCTACGGGAAGGACCTGCGCTCCGGGAACAACACGTTCTACTCCACGGTGACGCGATAGCGAGCGGCAGGGAAGGCGGGCGTGTTCTACACTAGGGCTGTATGGCGACGCTCGAGTTATCCACCGCAATTTCCATTCGTAGCCCCAGGGGCGCATTTCGCAATGAGCCATTCCTGGACTTTGGCCAGGAGGACACGGCGCGCGCGATGCGCGAGGCATTGGCGCGGGTGGCCGACCGGCTTGGCCAGGAATACGATCTGGTGATTGGCGGCAGGCGCATTCGGACTGCTGAAAAGATACGGTCGTTGAATCCCGCCAATCCTTCGCAGGTGGTTGGGGTACATCAGAAGGCGGGGGCGGAACATGCCGAAATCGCGATGCAGGCAGCGCAGGATGCGTACCGCGGTTGGCGCCTCGCGCCGGCGGAGGAACGCGCGTCGCTGTTGTTGCGGGCGGCGGAGTTGCTGCGCGAGCGCAAGCTGGATTTCTGCGCGTGGCTGACGCATGAAGTGGGCAAGAACTGGGGCGAAGCGGACGCCGATGTCGGCGAGACCATCGATTTTCTGGAATTTTATGCGCGGGAGGCGTTGCGTCTCGCGGCCGCGACGACGCCGATTCAATATCCTGGCGAGCGGAACGAACTGCTGTATATTCCGCTGGGCGTTGGCGCGGTGATACCGCCGTGGAATTTTCCGCTGGCCATTATGGCGGGCATGACGGCGGCCGCAGTGGTGACGGGAAACACCGTGATCCTGAAGCCGTCGAGCGATTCGCCGACGATTGCAGCGCGCTTTTTCAATCTGCTGGAAGAGGCTGGCCTGCCGCCGGGGGTGGTCAATTTCTGTCCCGGTTCGGGCGCGACTTTCGGCAATGCAATCGTCGAACATCCGAAGACGCGGTTCATCGCGTTTACGGGCTCGAAAGAAGTTGGGCTGGACATTCATGCTCGCGCGGCACACAACAAGCCAGGGCAGATTTGGATCAAACGGACGATTCTGGAAATGGGCGGGAAGGATTCCATCCTGGTCGAGGCGGACTGCGATCTGGATGCAGCCGTGACAGGGGTGCTGCAGTCGGCATTCGGATTCAGCGGACAGAAGTGCTCGGCTTGCTCGCGCGCCATTGTGGATGACCAGATCTACGATATTTTTGTGGACCGATTGCGCGAGGGCGCGAAACAGTTGCAGGTCGGCGACCCGGCAAAGAACGCAGCCATGGGTCCGGTGGTGAATCAGGCCGCGTATGAATCCATGTTGCGCTACATTGAAATTGGCAAGCAGGAGGGCCGGCTAGTGGCGGGCGGGAATGCGGTCGAGTCGCAAGAGAATGGGTATTATATCGAGCCTACAATTTTCTGCGACATTGCGCCGAACGCGCGGCTTGCGCAGGAAGAAATTTTTGGGCCGGTGCTTGCGGTCATTCGCTCGAACAATTTTGAACAGGCTATAGAAATTGCGAACAACACGGAATATGGATTGACCGGCTCGATCTATTCTCAGTCGAGAGAAAAGCTGGCGGTTGGACGCCGGGACTTTCACGTCGGCAATTTATATTTCAATCGCAAATGCACCGGCGCCATGGTTGGGGCCCATCCGTTCGGCGGATTTAACATGTCGGGGACGGACTCGAAGGCCGGAGGGTCGGATTATCTATATTTGTTCACTCAGGCGAAATCGGTTGCGGAAAGACTGAGCTAGCCGAGCGAACCGATCTATAGTGGTGGGTACTGCGGACAAAATGTCGCGCCTGAAAGTTTTTGTCAAACTTCTCCTTCTGGATCGAGACGAAAGAGGAATTTGTCGTGGCGAAGATTCTATGTGTCGATGACGAGCCCGCCGCAGTGGCGTTGAAGCAAGCCATCCTGGAGCGCGCCGGCCATTCGGTGACGACAAGCTCCTCTGCGAATGAGGCGATCGTTCTGCTGCAGCGCGAGACATTCGATGCGGTGGTGACGGACTGGAAACTGGGCGAAGAGAGCGGAAGACAAATTCTGCTGGCGGCAAAGTCGAGAGTGCATGTGCCGGTGGTGGTCGTCTCTGGATATTGTTCGGAGGCATTCCGCGCAGCCAAGCCGCAGGCGGACATCTACCTGGAAAAACCGGTTGACGCGACAGAATTGGTGACAATCATCCAAGCGCTGTTGCATTCGAACTGATTTACAGTTCGTGGAGTGATTTGAGGTAGTGAGTCATTCTGAACCCTACGGCTGCGCGCAGGGCAGATATCGCTCAGCGATGCGAAAAATCCAAACGATATGCGCATCGTACACTCCGTCCTCACGCTCCGGATTCTTCGCTGCGCCCAGAATGACTCATCTCGTGTTTGACTGCGTATATGTAGATTCGCTCCAGTACTACAGTTGCAGTTAATGGATTCCCCTGATTTCCATCGCGACCCCACTCGCTCACTGCTCTCTAAAAATCAATGGTTTACAGCGCAGCTACCCCAAACAATTCGCTATGTGCAACTGTAGAACTAGACTGCGGAACCCGCCTGCGAAGTTTCCTTCGCCGTTTCCACTGGACGTTGCGGCAGGCGAACGACAAATTCCGTCTTGCCCGGCTCCGACTCGAACCGAATGTCGCCGCCAAAATGTGCGGTCACAATCTTGTATGCGATGCTCAGGCCCAGGCCCGTACCCAGTCCCTCCGCCTTGCTGGTGAAGAACGGTTCAAAGATATGCGGCCGATGTTCCGCCGAAATTCCCGAGCCGTCATCCAGCACGCCTACGTACACATCGTTTCCATCCGCCCATGTGCGAACAGTAATGTGTCCCTTCTGTGGCGCCGCGTCCACGGCATTGTCCAGCAGATTCAACCACACTTGATGCAGACCGGTCGCCGCCGACTGCAGAATGGAAACATCGGAACTGAAGTCCCTGGAAACCTGAATCTCTTTCTGCCGTATCTTGTGCCCGAGAATCATCAGCGCGCTCTGGATGCTCTTATGGATATCCACCGCCTGACAACACATCTTGTCGGCATACGAGTAATGCTTCACCGCCATCACCAGCTCCGTCACCCGGGTGATGCTTTCCTCAATCGTCTCCAGTTGCTGCACGCTCGAAACCAGCGCCTCCAGCCAATGCAGCATATCTGAAACCGCTGCCGGACGCACAGCCGCGCGCGCGCATTCCAGATTTTCCGCCGTCAACCCCATCCCTGCCAGCGGGGGAGCCAGTTTCCATGCATCCTCGATGCCCGCCTCTTCCAGCCATTGCGACAAGGTTTCCTCCGCATCGGCCTGATCGAGCGAAGTCGTCGCCGCCAGCTTGTGCGGCTGCAAAACATACTTCTGCAACTCGGCGATGCAGTCGAACTCCTCCGCCTGCAGGCCGGTCTTCCAGTTGCGCAGGTTCAGCTCCTGCAGGCGGGCCAGGTCCTCCCGCAGTTGCACTGTCGCCCGTTTCGCAGCACTGCCTGGATTGTTCAATTCATGCATCAGGCCCGCCGCCATCGTACCGAGAGCTGCCAACTTCTCCCGCG
>JAJZDO010000980.1 GCA_021805955.1 Acidobacteriota bacterium | reverse complement strand
CCGCCTCCCAGACCTCGAAAAACCGTATGCTCCTGCGGAATCATTTGAATCAATCCACCATGAAAGACAAGAATGTCCAGTTGCCCATCATTGTCGAAGTCATATATCCCGGACCCCCAGCTCACATACTGCGCATTGGCCTGCGATACCCCGTTGCGCGCGCCGATGTCGTCAAAACCAAGTTTTCCGTCGTTGCGCAAGAGCCGGTTATAGTGTGAGTCGGTCACGAACAGGTCCATCAGCCCACGACCCTCCAGGTCGGCAAAGACAGGGCCCATCGCGCCGGTATTTTCTCCGTTCTGGCCATAGGCCGCTCCGGCATCATTCGCAATCTCTTCAAAGGTTCCGTCGTGCTTGTTGTGAAAGAGAAAATTCTCCGTCCGATCATTCGCCACATAGATATCCGGCCAGCCATCGCCGTCAAAATCCGCCGCGGTCACTCCCATCGTCCGGCCAATATACGCCCCGATGCCCGACTTATCGGTTACATCCGTAAAGGTTCCGTCGCAGTTGTTGTGGTAAAGACGGTTTGTTTCCCCTTCGTAATCCAGCGGCCCTGGGTAGTTATCTGCCGCATAAAATGCCCGATACTTCGGATCGAACTTCACATAACGGCCTACAAACAGATCGACGCAGCCATCTCGGTCATAGTCCAGCCAAGTCGAACTGATCGACCACCCATCCACCTTGATCCCGGACTTCGCAGTTACATCTTCAAACTTGCCATTGCCTAGATTGTGATAAAGAATCACCTTTCCATAACCTGTCACCAGCAAATCTTCAAAGCCATCGTTGTCATAGTCCGCCGCTGTAACCGCATCGCCGTACATGGCAGGAGCCAATCCTGCCTGCCACGTGACATCCGTAAATTTTCCGTTCCCGTCATTGCGATATAAGTGGTTGTGCGGCATCTCGGCTGGCTTGTTCTTCAGCGGATACGGGTGCATCGAGTCGTCCAGCGGACGGCCATTCACCACATACAGGTCCGGCAACCCATCGTTGTTGTAGTCAAACCACAAACACCCAGCACCCGTTCCCTCCAGCAGAGAACCAAGCTTGCGCGAACCAAAACTGTGCACAAAATCAATACCTGCGGCATCCGTCGCATCTTCAAATCGAATCACCGACTGCTTCGCAGCGCTCGAAGCCGATGCCCGTGCTGCGCTCGCTTCCTTCGATACACCCGCAACGGACCCACCGGATGACTGCCCCGCGGCAGCAGTCGCAATCAGCAAAATCCACACACCACACAGACATGCCTTCACTTCTGTACCTCCGCATCGCCACTCAGATTCACAGGAATCGGCGTCTTCAGCAGTACGCCTGGAATACGATTCTCCGGCGCTCGCTCTGGCCCGCTGTGACAGCCCACACAGATGCGCTGCTCTCCGCTCCGCGCCCAGAACCAGCCTCGCTCCGCACGCACAACCTCTCCTCGCGCATCGAGCAATGCAAAGCGAATCGCCTTGTCTCCCGGCACCGTCACAAAATACGAACCGTCCTCGGCGATCGGAGCCGTGCCCAGCACAACCGCTCGACCATCACCTCCCAGCGCTTCCACTCGCACCTCCGCTGGCACTGTCGCCAGATCCCCATCGCGTGAAATCCGCACATCGAGCGCCATCAGATTCGCCGTTGTCCAGGGATGCAGCGCAGTCGGATGACGCCGCGGAGTGACCCGAGCCTCAACCACCACTGGCTCCACAAGATTCACTCCCCTCTGTGCGTACAGCGGCTTCAACCGCTTTGTCCCAGGACGCATCTCCATCAGCGAAAAGTACCCACGCGCGGTACGTCGCGCAGAAAATACCCAGTCGCCCTCGCGCGTCTCCGCCAACCCCGCATACTCGGCCGCAGGTGCCGCCACCGCAGCCTCCTCCGAGAGCGGCGAACTGAATCGTCCCAGCTTCCTGCCATGCGTAAACAGCACATCACCAGCCATGCTCCCGTGCATCAACTGCCGACCGCCCCACCGCCCACCCAGCTTCTGCGCCTCCTCGTGATCGCAACGATACGACTCCACGCCACTGCCGTCGGAATAGACCAGATAAAGTTCAGGAAGCCTGGGGGACGCGCCAGAACCTGCATCGACCGCTCCCATCGGAAAACCCGTCTCGAACAGAATTCGACCATCTGCCAGTACATCTTCCGCCATCACGTCCACCGGCGCGCCAGCCGTCCCCAGATGCGTCAGTGGAAGACGCTCCGTCCCGTCAAAGAGCGCCGCTTCCAATTCCGACCCATGCTCCGTTTCACGCGAATACACCAGTCGCCGACCAGGCAGATACAGCGGATGAAAATAATCCTCATCCCCGCCGATCACCTTCCGAAACTTGTGCTCGGCTAACTCCAGCTCCCATATCTGCCAGTGATCCGCAGCCCTCTTCTTCCCCGCAAACAGAACCGACTTCCCGTCAAAATCCACATTTGCATCTGCTGAAGCGGCAAACTCCGGAGCCAGCGGCGTCGCCTCGCCCGCACGCACCAGCAGCAAATGCACTCCATCGGGATACAGCTTGTCCGCCGCGGACGCATGCTTCCTGCCGATTGCAGTTTCCGATTTGCTGCGCAGTTCAGCCCCTGGATATTGAACTTTCGCTGCCGCGCTCACAATCACCACCGGCGGAAGCGACGGGTCCGTCGAAGCCACTGGCGCAGCCGGCGCCTGCGAGGTATGCACCGCAAATCCACACAGCAGCACGGCTGCCGCGCAAGCCATTCCCGCCCATTCTGTCGCTCTCATCGCAAGGACCCCGTTTCCGTACTTTCGCTCCCGGCGGTGATCCTTTCACCGTAGCTTTCTCTCAACGAAAAGCCACTCGAACGAATGCCAGACGCTACAGACAATGAACGAAACTGCTCTCGCTCATCTCTGCTCCACGCCCCGCGACCTGCGAGCGCAATCCAGGGCTTCAGACCCATCATCATTGCCTCAAATTGTTCCAGCGTCAGTGACTGCTCTCCGTCGCTCCACGCCTGCTCCGGCTCAGGATGCACCTCAACAATCAGCCCATCCGCGCCAGCCGCTACCCCCACCCGCGCATATCCTGACACCAACTCGCGATAGCCGGCCGCATGACTCGGATCGACAATCACCGGCAGATGACTGATCTGCTTCAGCAGCACGATTGCACCCGCATCCAGCGTGTTCCGCGTTGCCGTTTCAAAGCTCCGGATACCTCGCTCGCAAAGCATCACGTTCGGGTTGCCGTGCGACACAATACACTGTGCCGAACGCAGCAAGTCGCCCACCGTAGCCATCATGCCTCGCTTCAACAGAATCGGACGGCGCGAGTGCGCCGCTGCCTCCAGCAGCGCGTAGTTTTCCATATTGCGAGAGCCAATCTGCAGTATGTCGGCATACGACGCCACCAGCGGCACGTCCGCCTCGCAGATCACCTCCGTCACAATCGCAAGGCCCGTCGCCGCGCGCGCACGCGCCAGCATCCGCAATCCCTCGATACCCAGACCTTGAAACGAATAAGGAGAGCTGCGCGGCTTGAATGCGCCACCACGCAGTATCTGTGCCCCGGCTCGACACACTCGCTCGGCTGTGGACAGCAGTTGCCGCTCCGTTTCCACGGAACACGGACCTGCCATGGTGACAAACGCATCACCGCCGATCTCGATGTCAAGCACGTGAAGGATTGTGCGCGGCCGCTTCGGGCCAATCAAACAATCCTGGGCATCGGCAAACTGTTCCTGCCAACCATCACGCACCTTCCACAACTCCGTTCTGGGGAAGAGCGAAGTCCAGATTAGCGCTCTGTTTCGCAATGCGCTTCCATCCAAAGATCGAGGTCGCGCAAATTTATACATTCAATCGTGCATGGCTCGTCTATCGCCGATCCAGTCACACATCTCTGCAAGCACAACCGCGCACAGAGAGGCAGATTGCATTCGTCGACCCATCGCTTCACG
>JAJZDO010000128.1 GCA_021805955.1 Acidobacteriota bacterium | reverse complement strand
TGCATTGGTCGGCATCATGACACATCTCTTTGAACAGGTGGATCGGCGCAGCGAAGAACGTCGGCTGGCCGACAGAGCGCGCCGACGCAAACTGTAACCCTCTGAAATGCACGCCGGTCAAGGCGCGCTGGAAAGCAACTCAAACTATGTACGAAGTCACAGTTGAATCGGGATTCTCCTCCGGGCACTATCTGCGCAACTATCGCGGAAAGTGCGAAAATCCGCATGGACACAACTACAAAGTGCGCGTCACGCTGGCAGGGCAGACACTTGATGAGGCCGGGTTGTTGCTGGACTTCAAACTGCTCAAGCAGGTGATGCGTCCGGTCATTGAACGGATCGATCATCACATGCTGAACGAGCTTGAGCCGTTCACGCAGATCAATCCTTCGGCGGAAAATCTGGCGCGTTATTTTTATGAAGAGACAAGCGCGCAGTTGATCGAGATGACTCAGGGCAGGGTGCACGTGAAAGACTGCACCATCTGGGAGACGGACAGCACGACGGCGACCTACTACGAGTGATGCGGAAGTTGCCGCGTCAGGGCTGTTCCGCGATGGCCAGTGCATTGCGCAGGAACGTGTCTTCAGGAAACTCTATCAGGAATTGCTTCATGGTTGTGATGGCAGCGGAATACTGTTGTGCGTCGATCAGGCGGACAACGAGATCGTGACGGCGATTGGCGTTGAACGGGTCCAGCGCTGCGGCACGCTGCGCATAGGCAATCGCAGAGGCGTTGTCCCCTTGCTGCGCGCTGAGTGCGGATAAATCTGCGAAGACGCGCGGAAGATCGGGGTCGAGTGTTCCGGCCTGTTTCAGATGAGTCAGCGCGTCGACCGCCTGACCCTGCTTCAGTTCGCGATGTCCCAGCTTTGCGAGCACATCGGCGTTTTCGGTCTGCGTTGCGCCCAGTTTCGTGAGCAGACGGTCATAGTCTGCCTGATATTCAGGATGATCGTGGCGAAGCTGGTCATAGGCATCCAGCAGCGTGAGTGGTGAGGGCGTTTGCTGCCCGTCCGGATCACGATCCAGATAGATCAGATTGGACAGTGCCGTAGTCGTCTGCTGAAAAGTCACTGCAGGAAACGGCTCATTTTCGCTTGTCACAATGCGATGGTTGGTGAGTGCACTGTGAGAAAGCGCAAGATCGTCACGTTTGGGCATGTGGCAGCCGATGCAGTTGTCCGCAGGCGTGGTTGCGCGGCGCAGCGACTTCGAAGCCTTGCAGCTTGCTGTCGAATGGCACTGCATGCACTTGCCATTGAAGTAGGCGGGTGCTTCGGCACGTGTTGGCTCCACATGCGGGTCATGGCAGGTGATGCAGCGCATCTGTTGTGCAGATGGTTGGCTGAGACTGGCCCGATAGCACTTGCTCAGCGTCATCGAGTAATAATGCTGCACGTGGTCGCGCGTTGGCGGATGCTCCGGAGTCGGCGGAACCATCAGGATGGAGAGAACGCGGCTGAGCGGTTGTCCTGGCCGAAAATCGAGATAGGACTTGCCCGGTTCAAAGGCGCGGGCATCGCCCGTTTGATGGCAGGACATGCAGATATCGTCGGATCGTTGCCTCGTGAGATGCTGCGGATTGACGATGCTGGGATCCTTGCCCGGCGGCCATGCTTTGCCCGCATTCATTGCCGCAACGTGCGCCGAACCCGGTCCATGACAGTTCTCGCATCCGATAGCCAGTTGCGAGAAAGCCGGTTCGTCATACTTTCCCAGTGTTTCGTTGACGGGGCGCGGGCGACCACTGTGGCAGAAGATGCATCCTGGGGCGATGATACGGCTGAAACCGTAGTCACCGCGCTGATATCCAGGCGAGAGATCCCACTTTCCCGTCTGCGGATAATACGACGCCGGCGCCTCAGTCATATAGCCGTATTGCTCGACAATGCCGCCAAATCCGTTGGTGTTTGCGCCGATGATCCAGCGCAGCGGGTGTGTCTCGCGAAAAACTTCGTGTCCGTCCGCAGCGGTTTGCCATTCGCTTTCGGTCACTTTTCCATTGGTTGTTGCAATCTCGTAATGGCGATCCAGAACCGCACTGTAAAACGTCTGTGGTAACGAAAAGCTGTTCATTGAGGTGGCAGTTGCCACCGTCATGGAGCGCCCCATGCTGGAGGCGGAAAAACTTGCTGCGATCTGCGAATGACAGGATTGGCATGCGGCTGAACCGACATACGTCGCAGCGTGCGAAGTGCTGCTTCCATGGGCAGGCTGCGCAGCGAACATCGTTCGCTGCGCAGTCAATACCACTGACAGAAGACACCAAACTCCCATCAGCACAATTTGCATGGCTTCCAGCTCACAGCGAGCAGAAAGGTTCCCGGGGCAGCGCCCGCGAAGCCAGCGGATTGTCATACTCGGATGACGAAAGAATTACAGGGAAAGTTTCAACCGGTGAAAAGTCCTCGGCAATCGACAGAAGCGCTCATTGCTCGGCAATGGCCAGCGCCTTGCGGATAAAATCGTCCTCTGGAAAGTGCGTCAGATACTGCTTCATCGCATTCACAGCCTGGTCATACTGTTGCGCATCGATCAGGCGAGTAATCAGCGTCTTCTGCAAAGGAGCAACATACGGGTCCAGCGCCACAGCCTGCTGTGCTGATGCAATGGCTGCGTCGGTCATGCCAAGTTTTGACTGAGAGGCAGATAGATCAACCCAGGCCTCGGGCTGAAGGCGATCAAGTTGCAGCGCATGCTGCAGATGAACGATTGCATTCGAGAACTGTTGATCCAGCAGGTCGCGATGACCAAGATTGGTCTGCACCTGTGCATCTTCTGCATCTGTCTGCTCCAGCTTCACCAACGCGCTTCGCCAGTCCGCATCGAAACCTACGCGCTCGTCTGCAGAGCGCTTGTCCATCAGGATGCGATCGGCAAGCATGCGCGTACGCAGGGATGGCAGTGGATGTCCTGAGGGTGCGTCCAGGTCGATCAACTGTGGCATCTCCGGAGAAGCCTGCTGGAAGATTGCGTCCGGCAGAGGTTCGCCCGGACGCGCCAGAATGCGATGATTCGTCGCCGAGGAATGAGAGATTGTCGTGATTGGACGTCGCGGCATGTGGCAGCCGATGCAGTTGTCCACAGGCGTGGTTGCGCGGCGCAGCGCGATTGGCTTTGTGCAGCTCGTTTGCGTGTGACATTGCATGCACTTGGCATTGAAGTAGGCGGGTGCCTCTGCATGAGTTGGCTCCACATGTGGATCGTGGCAGGTGATGCAGCGCATCTGTTGTGCAGGTAGCTTTCCGAGACTGGCCCGATAGCACTTGCTCAGCGTCATCGACGAGTAGTGCTCCAGATGATCTTCGTCCGGTGGATTCTGGCGTGTTGGTGCAACGTTGAAGACAGACAGCGTTTGACTCAGAGGCTGGCCTGGCCGGAAGTCCTGATAGGTTTTGCCTTGCTCCAGGACGCGCGCGTCGCCGATTTCATGGCATGACATGCAGATGTTGTCGGACAGCTCACGCGTGAGTCGAGCTGGGTTCACGATCGTGTTGTCGCGGCCTTTCACCTCTTCGCCCAGGTCCATTGCATCCAAGTGAACCGATCCTGGTCCATGGCAGTTCTCACAGCCAATCGAAACATGAGCAAACGGCTGATTTTCATACTTGCCGTCATATCCGGAAACGGGCTGAGGACGCCCGCTATGGCAATAGATGCAACCCGGTTGTATGATCCGGTTGAAGCCGTAATCAGCATGTTCATAGCCGGGAGAAAGTTGCCACTTGCCTGCCGCAGAATAGTATGACAGCGGCGCTTGAAACAGGTATCCGCCACGCGTCAGCAGCCCGCCATAACCGTTTTCGCCCGTTCCGATGATCCACTGAATCGGATGCGTGGAGCGGAAGATATCCTGCTCAGGTGAAGCGGAATTCGACGGCGGTTCACCTCCAGGCGTGGACTGAAACTCCGACTGCCACAGCCTGCC
>JAJZDO010000987.1 GCA_021805955.1 Acidobacteriota bacterium | reverse complement strand
CACCCCTCAGAAGAGCCGGCCGAGCGGCTGGCCGTTGTTTTTCAAGAAGCCGTATGGGCAATGACGGCAGCCTGATTGGCAGCAATAGCCTCGTTTTCGATGGTACGCCTCAGTGAAAACCAGGTATGGGCCATCGAAATAGGTATCGTCCTCCTCGACCTCGGGCGGATCGGATGGCTCTGGCATATTTGGATTGTAACGGGTTGGGGGCCTTGGCCAGATTGGGAAAATGGCCACGGGATCGAATAACGCATTGTACATAAAAATGCTTCAGTGTGGCGATATCGTGCAGTTCCGGTCGCCATGGGAGCAATGCCGCGCGCGTCGTATGGCGGCGAATTTTTCATCCGATATTTTCACGCCCTGGGAACATTTGCTCTCATCCAATTCGGCGCGTACCGCGAGTCCGGCCGTGGTGCCGGTTGCTGCGATCAGTTGGACAATCGTCTTGAAGCTGCGCAGGGGCTTTCCGCACCCTCAGCAACGTGGCCCGCAACAGCCGTTCCGGGGTGATCGAGGGGCGCCGATATCGGAGTAGAGTTTCTCTAACTCGGCATCCATGCGCTCCAGCGCACGGTCCACAAGCGCACGAATCTGCCGCGCCGGATGGTCGGCGGGAATCCGTTGCGCCAAGGTTATGCAGCTGAACATCGCTGACTGCTACCGATCGTTTCCACGCATATTCATTGGACGCGCAAACCCCGCCGAAGAAACAGCCACAAGGGGAGACGAAGAGTTTTTCCGCAGCCTGTAAAGCCGGGTGAAATCTCGCGTGCGACCAGCCTCCAAGAGATCAGCGGGTCAATACGAGTTCGGGCTGGAATTTTCGGCGAAGTGGGGCGTCCCCGGGGAAGTACGCGTTGGTCACGTACTGGTAGAGCATGCGGTGGGTGTTGAAGAAGGAGCCGTTGATGGCCATGGCCATGCGCATGATCTCTGCCCAGCGGTCGGGGTAGTGGTAGTAAAGAGGAAGAATTTCGTTTTCGAGCTTGTCGTACAGAGATTCGGCCTCTTGCACCTCGTCCTCGGACTCCACGATGGCCCAGCCGGTGGCACCTTCGATGCAGCCTTCAATCCACCAGCCGTCGAGGGTGCTGAGGCTGGGAACGCCGTTCATGGCAGCCTTCATGCCGCTGGTTCCTGAGGCCTCATATGGGCGGCGAGGGGTGTTCAGCCACAAATCCGCGCCAGCGGTCAGGATGGCTCCCAGGTCCCATTCATAATTTTCAAGGTAGACGATGCGAATGTGGTCCGAGGTGAGCTTGGCGCTGGCTTCGATCACGTGATGGATGATGGCTTTCCCCACCTGATCGTGGGGATGGGCTTTGCCTGCGTAGACGATCTGGATGCCGCCATATTCTTCGGCCAATCGATTCAGGCGGGCGGGATCGGAAAATAACATGTCAGCGCGCTTATAGGCCGCCGCGCGACGGGCAAATCCTATGGTGAACTTGTCTTCTTGCAGGGTAACGCCGACGCGCTCGCGAACGGTATCGATGAGCTTGCGTTTCGCATCCAGGTGGCGGCTTCGAATCTCGCTGGGAGCAATGCCGATGGCGAAGCGGAGGTAGAGATTATCGCGTCGCCAGCTTGAAACTCTCTCGTCGAGCAATGCCTGCAGGGAGGGTTGAATCCAGGTGGCGGCATGAACTCCGTTGGTGATGGCCTGTACGGAGTATTCGGGGAACATTTCGCGCGAAACGCGGCCATGTTGCATGGCCACGCCGTTGACGTAGCGGGAAAAGCGCAGCGCGACATAGGTCATGTTCAACATGCCGTCGTGACAACAGCCGAACTTTTCGAGTGCCTGGGTGCGTTCTTCGCCTAGAACCTGACGCGCCTGATCGAGGGAGAATCTGTCATGGCCGGCGGGAACCGGAGTGTGGGTGGTGAAGACACACTGAGCCCGAACCGCATCCAGGTCATCCTGGGTCGCGTCCAGCAGATTGCCATCGGCGACCTGTTGCTGCAGCAGACCGATGGTCAGCAACGCCGCATGACCTTCATTCATGTGATAGACAGTGGGCTGGCAGCCCAGGGCGGTAAGGATTTCGATTCCGCCGATGCCGAGAACTGTCTCCTGACACAGGCGGTAGAAAGTATCGCCGCCGTAGAGATGGTTCGTCAATTGACGATCCCAGATGTCATTGGGATCAAGGTCCGTGTCGAGGAAGATTACGGGAACGATGTGACCATCGGTGCCTACAATGTCTGTGCGCCAGGCGCGAACCATCACAGGACGGCCTTGAATGGTAATGGCGGCCAAGGGTTCAAGCGGCTGCAACAGAGTCTCCGGCTTCCAAGGCTCGTCTTCTTCGGTTTGCACGCCGTCAGTATTCAAGTGCTGGTGGAAATATCCTTTGCGGTGCAGGAGGGTGACAGCTACCAAAGGCAGGCCAGTATCTGCCGCGGATCGGAGCGTGTCTCCCGCGAGGACTCCCAAGCCCCCGCTATAGGTGGGCATGTTGGGAGCAACTGCAATTTCCATAGAAAAATACGCGATCTGAATTTTCTTCCAATCGTCGCGAGATGACTCTGACGCCAAATCAAGTTGGCCAGTGATTGCCATTCAGCCTCTGCTTCCCAAGGGGTAGAGTTTATATTTGTTCTCCCAGTGGGAGACAGACCCATCAACGAATCGCGTCGGCACTGCATCTGCTCAGCCCAATTTTTCACGGGGCCAATGCTGCGGCGGAACGACTCTACTTGTGGATGCCGCCGACAAGGATCGCTACTAGCAATATTACCAGTGGTCGGCTGAGAACATGAATATCTACGCTTGTCCAATGCAAGATGAGTCTGAGTCTGGGAGAGCGCTTCAAGACGAAACTTGCTGCTATTTGAATCGATTCCCAGATTTTTGGCTGGTCATTGCGGCCGGAGCGGCTGGTAAGGCTGGGCAAGCATCAGCGTTGCGAGAACCTGTCGTTCGTAGTCGGAATAGCGGTG
Source organism: Acidobacteriota bacterium (assembly GCA_021805955.1). Next base: position 983 of record JAJZDO010000987.1, on the reverse strand, counting down.
CCGGAATTCCCAAGAGTTCAAAATCTCATCGCGCTGCCGGGGCTGGAATTCACTCAAATCTCGAACTGCCCGATGGATCATGACCTGGCGGTCGAACGGCATCTGATGCACTTCCATGATTCCAACGCGAACCTGTTGCCGCTGCTCCGGGGACAACCTTTCCCAAGTCTCCAAACGTTGCAGCATTCGTTCCCGGCGCACCGGCGGCATCGCGTCCAATTGCTGCAAGCGCTGCAACAATCGCTGCTGACGGGCTGGAGGAAGCCGGTTGAATCCCGGCTCAATCCGCAGCGCACGCTCCTGCTCCGCGAAAGACATATTTTTGTGTTGCCGCAGCCATTCGCCTAGATGTTCCCGATCACGTTCCGGAGGAAGAGGTCGGAGAGGTACGCCACCTGCATAACTACCACCGTTGCCCGGGACTCCATTGCTTGACTGGGACCACTCGACAGGTTCCCACGAGCCGACTCGATTGGGATAAGGACCATTCGAACACTGAGCCGCCCACCCCATACCGCAGGTCAGTACTATCGCCCAAACCGCAAGAAGGAGGAAATTGCGCCAAAGAGAATGGCGAAAATCAACCGTAGAACTACCCTTGCGCCGCCGGACAGACAGTACAGCAAGCACACTACGATTTTTCCCAATATAGATCATTTTTCCATTCGCAGCGCCGAACTTGAACCCGCCCGTGCGCCGCTCTCGCTCTCTATTGCAAAGTGCCAGCACCCACCCGTCCGTTCGTACCCGACTTAGCGATGTTTGGAACCGCCGTTAGTTAGAAAAATTTCCGCTGACGGTAGCTGAACCGCCGTCTCCATTCGTCTCGTCGAACGATGCCAGTTGCTGCAGTGTCTGGGCGCTGGAATCGAGAAGTTCCAAGTCGTTTACGGTGGCAGAGACCGTTTGTTGCTGGGGAGGGACAACGGTATGGTTCAAACTGACAACTCCCAAATAGGAGCCGCCACTGACGATCATCAGCA
>JAJZDO010000207.1 GCA_021805955.1 Acidobacteriota bacterium | reverse complement strand
AATGGTGGGTGTGCAATCTTCCGTCCAAATCGGTCGGAGGCGCTACGAGTCTGAATTCAATGCCTTATGGGTCTTGTTACAAGGGTTGGTGTGCACGGTTGTTTACAGGGGGTGCAAGTAAGTGAAGCGGCGAATACACCCTACGGAACCCGGAGTGTAGCGCTGTGCGATCGACCCAGGCAGACGCGTGGTATATAACGGCGGGGGATGGAACGGATACACCCAGCGGTCGAACCGTTCCATCCCCGGTGGCGAATCAAGAGAGTACAGCCCGTATGGATCATCGGCTCGGAACGCAAATCGGGTAGCGCCGATCATGCCTCTCAGGAGCGAGAAGCCCACCCGTCGCGCGTCTCAGAAATGAAAGTAGCAAGTGAAGTGCCAAGTGCTCATCGCAAGATGGCATTGAAATGATCTGAATCGCGCTGATAGCGTTTCGACCATAAATCAGATAGCTATTCGGTGTATTACTAAAGTTTCATCGACTTTTTCCGCAACCTCTGCTACGAATACTTTACTCCGTGAATTTCCAGACACGAGCGACCTATGCCAGCCGGTCCCCGCGGTTAGGTAGCAGTTTAAGAATGCACGACTCTCCACCACCCCAATTGGAGCAGTTTCGCTGACTGCCGTCGTGCAAGAACGATTGGAGATCACAAATATGATCCGGATTGCGCTATTTTCTGAGGACCGCAAGCTTCAGCAGCTTCTGTCCTCTGCCTTGGGAAAAGAATTTCAAATTGTGCTAGAACCCGATGAAGAAGGGATTCATCGCTTGTTCTCTGCGGGAGCATGTGACGTTGTGGTTCTCGACCTCGATACCAATCACAGTTCGCTGCAATTGCGAATTGCCTGCTCGGAGCGAATCGTCGCATCGAATATTTCTCCAGTAGTGCTTGCGGACGACGGTCTTCGATCTGCCGCGCTGGAGCTCATCCGCCAGGGTGCACACAGCTACTGCCGCAAGCCGCCTTCCATTGTCGAACTGAAAGCGATGTTGCGGCGCGCCTATGAGAGCCGCTCGCTCAAGCGGAAGCTGGAAGCCGTGCAACAGCAATTGGAGGCGGTCAGCAGCTGTGATCGGATGATCGGATCCAGCCCGCAAATACGCCAGGTATACGAACTGGTGCGCCGCGTCGCCAATGTCAATACTTCTGTGCTTGTCACTGGAGAAAGCGGGACTGGCAAAGAATTGACCGCCCGCGCCATTCATAACCTTGGCAATCGTTCGGGACAGCCGTTTGTGGCCGTATGCTGCGGAGCCATTCCGGAAACACTGATCGAAGCCGAGTTGTTCGGCCACGAAAAAGGCGCCTTCACCGGCACTGTCGGCTTGCGACAGGGCTATTTGGAGCAGGCGGGCGCCGGCACGCTGTTCCTGGACGAAATCGGCGAACTTAGCTTGAGCACCCAAGTGAAGCTTCTGCGAGTCTTGCAGGAACGCGAATTCAGCCGGCTCGGTAGCAGCCGGCTGATTCCCTTGCGGGCACGCGTGGTTTTCGCCACCCACCAGAACCTGGCTGAAATGGTCGCGCAGGGAACTTTCCGGCAGGACCTTTATTACCGCATCAATGTTATGAGAATCGATATACCGCCTCTCCAGGAGCACCCGGAAGATATTCCGCTCATTGCCAGACACTTTCTGCGACATTATTCCGAGATGCATGAAAAAGACATTGAGGAGATCGATCCAGCGGCTATGGGTCTGCTACAAGCGTATTCCTGGCCCGGCAATGCACGCGAATTGGAGAACGTGATTCAACGCGCCATTATCGTTTCTCACGATACCGTCATCCACGCGGAAGATTTACCCCAGGAAATTCAGGAGGAGAGTGTCGTCAACATCGAGGATTATCGTCCCGCCGGTTCATTCGAGCGGCAACTTCGCGATTACAAGATCAGGCTGGCCGCAGCGGCCGTGCGAGATAACCGGGGGAACAAAACACTGGCTGCGCGCAGCCTGCAAATTTCACGCGCTTATCTGCATCGTCTGATCAGGCTTTCCGAGGAAGGCGCTCTTTCCGAACGAGAAGGCCATGAGATGGGGACTGCTTGACGGCGGTGTCCGTGACGCCCCCCCGTGCCGGCATTCACGCGCATCTTGCTGTTTGGCGAAGGGCATTTTCCTTTCCAGTCATGCTCTCGTGCCTTCTGTCAGTCCTGGGTGTGTTGACCGTGCGCTCTCGCTTCGACGACCCAGACATGTGGTGGCACCTGAAAACGGGCCAGATTATCTGGACCACCCACACGATTCCGACTACAGACATTTTCTCCTACACCACGAATCACCATGCTTGGGTGCCACACGAATGGCTTGCGCAGACGCTTATCTATGGCGCTTACAGACTTGGCGGATATTCCGGCTTGATGCTCGGGTTATGCCTTTCGACCATAGTCCTGCTGATCGTTGGGTATGTGTTGTGCACGCTGTATTCCGGAAATGCCAAGGTGGCCTTTCTCGGGGCCATGGCGATTTGGTTCTTCGCGACCGCCGGCCTTGCAATACGCCCCCAGATGATTGGCTATCTTCTGCTCATCATCGAGTTGCTGCTAATGCAACTGGGACGTACTGGCAATCCACGTTGGTTCTTCTTCTTGCCGCCGCTATTTGCGGTGTGGGTGAACTGCCACGGGTCTTTCTTTCTTGGACTTCTGCTGGCATTCGCGTTTCTTTTTTGTTCTTTCTTTAATTTCCGGATAGGCTCGCTCGTGGCGTTGCCATGGGATCCGCACCGTCGCAAAATGCTGATGCTGGCGCTCCTGTTTTCGGCAGTTGTGCTTTTCCTCAATCCGGTTGGTGCGAAACAGGTCTTCTACCCACTGAATACGCTGTTCCATCAGCCGATCGGCCTCAGCCAATCGGCTGAGTGGATGCCGCCCACGATGACTGGCGGCCGGGGACTTGGACTCTTGATTGTGCTCGGATGCATGTTTCTTCTCGTCATCGCGCAGCGGTCTGATTTGTTTTGGGATGAGCTGGTGGTGCTCGCACTTGGCACTTGGCTGGCAGCCAGTCATCGGCGAATGCTATTCGTCTTTGGCATATTGGCAGCGCCTGTGCTGTCGCGACTTCTTTCCAGTTGCTGGGACGGATATGACGCTGCCCGAGATCGTCCACTGCCAAATGCAGTCTTGATTGCAGTTTCTCTGCTGGTCTTGACGTGGGTTTTTCCCAGCCGTCAGAACCTGACCCAGCAGGTAGATGACGGGAGTCCAGTGAAGGCGGTCGAGTTTATCCAGGTCCACCACCTTTCCGCGCCCATGCTGAACGACTATGGATATGGCGGATACCTGATCTGGGCGGCGCCGGAATACCCGGTGTTTGTCGATGGTCGCGGCGACGTTTTCGAGTGGACAGGCGTGCTCGCGCAATTTGGCAAGTGGGCGCTGCTGCAGAGCAACCCAAATACTCTTCTGGACAAGTACGCCATCAATTTTTGCCTGTTGACCCGCACATCACCCATGGCGCATGTACTGCCGTTACTCCCCAACTGGAAGATGGTCTATTCCAGCAATAAGTCGATGATCTTTGTTCGAACTCAGGACCTAGGCCAAACAGCCCAACGCCTCACTCCTGTATCCAGCAGCAAAAAATGATAGACCTGACCGGCGTAACTCAACTGCGATTGCATTATGCAGTTGAACTAGTTTTCAGTGGGCCATTTTGTGGCTCTTCTTCATTTGTTTTTGCGACTTTTTTTGCGCTTTTCTCAACTTCTTTTTTTGCTTCTTCTGGTTTTTTACATATGCCTTTCTTGACTTGGATGGGCTGGTTCGCGATGCGCGCTGGACGGGGTTCGCTGCGGCATGGGCAACGATCGGCACCGCGATCGCCAGAGAAAAAAACAGGACATAAGCTGGAAGTTTCGTCACAAGTTCACCATGGAAGAAGCTCTTGCTGGATTTTATCCGTACAGCTCGTAGCGCATCGC
>JAJZDO010000107.1 GCA_021805955.1 Acidobacteriota bacterium | reverse complement strand
TGGCTGGCTGTTTTCAAGTAATTTTTCTTCATCGTCGTCTCCTGTAGATAATGATGGTTTTCGATTGTGCGGCTACTCTTTTGAGTGAGCGCCGCTGATATGGGCATATACTTTCAGCGAAACCGGTTTAGGGTTCGACCTGATGGAACACTTCTGCATACGGAACCGCTACTCTTTTTCCCTCAGCTTTATCTTCTGCAGTGAAATCGTCTGGCACACCAGAGAAATGGGTATCCCGCGACAAAGATGCCTTTTGCGGAAGTAAGGCCTGGAGACCCAGCCAAGCGTGCAGCGCAGAGAGTGACTGCTTTTTTTGAGATTCAGAGGATGTGACATCGACTGCGGCGTTCGCCGCGGTATTTCCGGAGTTTTCCGCGTTATTCTCCCAATACAGAATTTTTGTTACGGGCCGCACGGTCGTTGTGACCTCTTGCTGCTCCTGTCCCGTGGCCGCATTCGTCATGTGAAAGATGGCATCCGCGGCAATCCGCCCCAAAAGCACCTCCTCCCAATTTATATAGCGAATCCACGGGTCAGGAAGGATTACGGTTTCCGGATTTTCTGACCGCAAAATCCAAAGCAATTGCTCCCGGACAACTGTGGCGGGTATATCTGCAATCTGGCCTTGCTCAAAGCTCAGATGTAAAACGCGCCGGATGCCAAGGATCGCGGCTGCATTCTTGTCCTCCGTCTGGTTGGCTAAAACGGCTGCGGCAGTGGAACCAGCATTTCCATCTTTCCCTTGATTGGTAAGGATTACCGCATCCACAACGAATCCCGCTTGATGAAGCTGCACTGCGGTCCCGCCCGCGTTTTGGATCAGTGAGGGAAAATCCGGCGCCAGAATCAATACCACCCTGCCATCTCCTTTCTCAACACGCATGAGCTTGGGTAGTGCTATAGAAGGCGGGGGATTCTTCTTCTCATAAGCCAGTGTGCGAATGAATTGTTCTGTGCCGGCGCTGCCTGCATAGTGATAGATGGCCTGGGCGTATTCCGCTGCATGCCGCCGCCCTAATTTGCTTGCGGCGCGGCCGTATCTCTGTTCTACATACGCGTGAATTGCAGCGGTGTTTGCTGGTTGGTTCGATAGCGAAGTTTCGCCAGAACGGCGCGCTTGTGCAAGCGACATTTCCGCGCTCATTGCAGTCTGCATGGTCTCTAGTGCCTGCAACTCCTTCGGAAGTGTTTCTGTCACATTGAAATATTCGTTTTCAGGATGAATTCCCCCATTAGTTGTCCAGAAATACCTATCGTAGATGTTTTGAAAATGGGTTGGACCTTCAATTACCGGTAGTTCCGGATAGAAGGTGCGGCTACTTGCATTCCAGCATGCATCCACTGCTGCTCGCGCAACTCGCTGATCATCCAGATCGGGATCATAGAGCGCCCAAGGGTCTGCCGTCACTAACGTCGTCGGTGCGAGCTTCCGGTAGATCGCCGCCAGGCGTTCGCGTAGTTCGGGTTCCGGAACGTCTGTGACTTCGCCATCCTTTAGGTTTAAGTCGATGACCTGCTTAAAGCCCATGATTGCTGCGGCTCGATTTCCTTCGTCATAGCTCTGCACGCGGACTTGATTTACAGGAAGCAAATAGCCGTGCTTTTCATCATTGCTTACCCGGACCAGATAGACAGTCGCGCCATCTTGAATCATCGTGGCGATGATCGCGCCCGCACCCTCAAGGTAATCTGTTCCGTGCGGAGATACCACGACCACCACCTTGCCCTTAAAGGATGATTGGGTGACGGAAAACGCGGGACTGCACAAGAAACAGAATGCCATCCACAGCGCTGCGCTGGCTGCAATCAAGGATTTAGACTTCATCTCGACGCTCCCTGGCTGCGATCGCTCGAAGCTTGGCTCCTCACGGTGTTAGAGGGCGTAACGACCAAAGCAGGCAATTGATTAGCAGGTTTACCGTGGTACCAGATATGATGGCAGACTTCTGCTGTGGGGTATCCGTAAATTGCTCCAGTCGACTGGTCCGCATGATGAATGATATCTACCAAGCCTGCCGGGCGAACCATGTTCGGCTGTTGCCGAAGAGCGGCAAGTTTAATTTCCTCTGTTTGTGCTGTGTTGAACACTTTATTCACTGCTATAGGCCCACGCGTCCAATAGTAGCCATCCTGGATCACCTGCGGATGCACGCCATTCTGCAGTTGTAGAGGCGCATATTGCGGATTCCACGCATTTCGGGCTGCATCCTCCGCGGCCCGCGCGACAGTCAGATGGTCGGGATTTTCTTCTCCGTAACGGGCATACGGATCAAATGTAAAAATACTGTCCGCGTGCAGCTTTCGAAGATAAAACAGGATGCGATCACGGATCAATGTCTCCGAAACCCGTTCGAGCTCATCGTTTTTGAAGTTAAGGGAATAGATCGCACGGATTCCAAGCGTTTTCGCCGCCGCCTGCACCTGTTGGTCATTAATTGCCGCAACGTGCGGAGGATCGATCAAGCCATCCTTTTCATCATCTGTGACCCGTACGAGGTAGGCGGTGTATCCCTGACTGATGAGTGTAGCAATGCTACCACCGGCAAAGATAGAGAAGTCATCTGCATGGCTGGTGACAATGACCAGTGTTTTCCCTTGGTAAGGTTTGGCGCTGGCGGCCAAGCCTAAAGACGTCGCAAAGAAAAAAAATATACAACAGCTAAAAACAAGTTTTCGCATATAGACCGATTCACTGGTGTCCGGTTTATTTTACGCGCGCTGTCCGCAAGTCCCGTTATGACGATGTTTTCCAGCTAGAGCATTTCTCTCATAGGTATACTCTGCTTCATTTGCTCTTGCAGTCAGGCGGCGGACCATACATTTTTTGAGTCGCAGACCCAGCCGCTTCAGTACCCGCCAGAGATGCGCCCGGCTCAGCACGATGCCCGGCGAGATCGCCGGATCGAGCTGCAGTTCGGCCAGCACGCGATCCGGTTGTTATCGCAACAGACGCAGCAACTCGGCCTCCACCGCCGGGGTTACCCGGCTGATGCGTCCCCAGCGTCTTTGCTCCACGCGCTCGGACTTGCCACTGCGAAGACGTTGTGCGCTGATCTTCTTCGCATAGTCGTAGCTGACAGAAAAACGCTCAGCCAAAACCCGCATGGAGTATGGTGGGTCTGCTACCAATCCGAGGGAAAGCTGCATCGTGAGAAGGTTGGCCGGAAGTCAGATGCGATCTGTACCACACTCGCAAGGCAGACATCCGTGCCGGTATCAAACGGCCGACCAACATGCGGACCAAGTCGACCACGTTTGCAGAAATCGCCGCCGCCGGACTTGAGTGGTCGAAGCAACACAAGCGCGATTGGAAGAATGACGACCTGCGCATCCCGCGGATCGTCAAGGCATTCAGCGTCAGGGTAGCGGACTCCATCAAGCCCGCGGAGATCGACGAGTACATCACCGCCAATGCGAAAGCGCCAGCGACGCAGAACCGACTGCGCTCATTGTTTTCGATGATCTATCGCGAAGCCCTTCGGAACGAAAAGGTAACTTCCCGCATCATCTTGATTCCTTCCGGATCGCATTGCATACAGGCATGTGCCTATCGGAGCAGTTCACCCTTGAATGGTCCCAGGTCGACTTCACGCTGAAGATGATTCACCTCGATAGGACCAAGAGCGGTCGTGACCGTCATATCCCGCTCAACTCCACTGCTCTCGCCACATTTGAGCGGCTGAAGGCTGCTGCCCCGAAGGGGACTGCGTATGTGTTTCTGACTTCACGGAAAGACGCACAGAAAAAACCAGTCAGGATAAAAACCCCGCGCACCTGGTTTGAAGATGTCATCGCCGAATCCAAACTGAAAGAGGTCACATGGCACACATGCCGCCACACCTTCATCTCGCGACTGGTCATGGCCGGAGTGGATCTGCGGACGGTGGTGGAATTGGCGGACCACAAGTCAATGGCGATGACGATTCGCTACGC
>JAJZDO010000382.1 GCA_021805955.1 Acidobacteriota bacterium | reverse complement strand
AGGCCATGAATCAGCAAAACAGGTTTCCCGGGACGTCACATGATTCGCTGCAGTCCTATTTCACTTGTGGCTCTCCTTTGATGGATAATGTGACTTTAGAGTTATCCGTTTGGGATTCGGAGCATAAGAGAGAGTGGACCCAAGCGAAGGCTTTGAGAGATTTGGGCAACGAAGCGTGTACTCCGTTGCAAATAGCGCATCCAACGCCCGCTCCAAACCTCGAGCCGCAATCGCCAATACGAAGTACGCTCAAGGCACGCGCAGGGGCACATACTTCTCAAACTTCTGGAGCTCTACCGGGGACGCAGTCACTGACCGCTCCTTCCTTGCCGTCACCACCCCAATCGGTAGATCACGGGATCATCAACAATGGCTCCAACAGCGGCAGCCAAACGGTTGAGGATAACCGACAATATGGAGAGCCGTTGCCGCCCCCGCCCATTCACTTCGAACAGACGCAATTGGCTCCTATACCCCAAGAGCCCCCCAGCTCTGATCCGGCGATAAATCGACGAAATCATATTGCTGATGCGGGTCAAGATCTACTCGATGACAAATACCCTGGAGTTGCTCTTACAATCGTCCTCGATGGTGGTTTCTATAACCCAGCTTTCATAATCCAATGTTCTGCTGCATGCCATCTCAAATTGGGTAGCATCGGAACGACTAGCACAGATTCCGTCCAAATACAGTTTCTTTCTTCTAGCGATCTAACCATACAAGGAGTTCGGTTCGTCTCTCCACAGCAGATGCAATCTGGGACCAAAATTTTTATGCAGCTTCGATCGCTCGATTCAAGTCAAATAACTGTCACTTCGGCTGGCCCCTACGTTCAACCAATTCAATAAAAATGGCGGGTCGCCGATTCATGCCTTGGGTTGGCTTGAGTGGGGAGGGATTGCGGGCTAAACGTGCGGTGTGCCCTGGGGACTGCAGCAATTTCAGGAATCCGAAAATTGCGTTCGGGTGGACGCGGCGGTTCTTTATCCCACCTTAGCCGCAAAAGACGCGTCTAGGGGCACCCGGCATATCTCGGGCCGAGTTGTCGGCAATCCTGAAGTTGACTCAGGATCGATTCGCCCACAGTGATTGACCGGAAAGCGCGTGGCAAATATATTCATTAAGGACGCAGTTTTCCAGCGCGCGTCCTTAGACTGCCCCTTCGTTCAACGGTAGGACAGCTGCCTCTGGAGCAGCATATTGGGGTTCGAATCCCTGAGGGGCAGCCAAACTTTTCCGCAAATCTCCTCTGCCTTTCCGACACACGCGGATGGCAACATCGTTAATCGTCTATCCAGACTCGCATGCCGATTCGACCTCGCGCGCATCTATGTTCTTGCAGCCGATTCTTGAAGAAAGACTGCATGGTTCCAATCGCGAACCCAAGGATGGAGACAACGGCTCCGAACGCTACCCTGCATGTCACTCGGCAGTCGCGCACCATCGTGGCCCTGAAACGTCTGGGGATGGGGTGCGGGTTGACGGTGGCAATTGCCGGCATCGCCTTCGCCATCCTTTTATACCGTCGGCCACTGTGGGTGATGGACGAGGCGATGCGCGCACGCTTGGCCATGGCGGGGATTCACAGCGAATATGTGCGAGTAGGGTCGTACCGCGTGCATTATTTTGTTGGTGGCCAGGGGAAACCTGTTTTGCTGATTCATGGCCTCGGCTCGCGCTCGGAGGACTGGACGCCGGAGATGCCCGCCTATGTAAAGAATGGCTTTCGAGTGTATGCCATTGACTTACTCGGTTGCGGACGGACCGATCATCCCGACATTGCGTACACCATGCGGCAGCAGGCCGATCTGATTCATGGATTTCTGGACGCGGTGCATGTGCAACAGACCGACGTGATTGGATGGTCGATGGGCGGCTGGGTAGCCCTGGAATTTGCTTTGCAGCACCCGCGCAGTGTTCGCCGGATGGTCCTGATGGACAGTGCCGGACTATGGTTTCAGACAAGCCTTACGCCGGATGTTCTGGAGCCGAGGACCGTTCCGCAACTGAAGCGCCTGGAAGCCCTGCTGATGCCGCACCCTCCATACTTGCCGGAATTCTTCCAGCAGGATCTGGCTCGCGCGATGCAGCGCAACTATCCTGTGGTCCATCGCACGCTTGAGTCCATGCTCAGGGAAAAAGATGAGCTCGATGGTCGTCTGGGTCAGCTTCGCATGCCGGTGCTGCTGGTATGGAGCGCGCAGGATGAGTTGATTCCGCCCAGTGTTGGGCTGCGAATGCACGGGATGATTCCGCAATCCGTGCTGGAGCTATATTCCGGCTGCGGGCACATTGGTCCCGCGACCTGCGCCGACCGCATTGTTCCCCGAGTGGTTGATTTTCTGCGGGGCCAACCACCCACGGCGGGCGGGATCCATACATACTGAAGTTTCCGCTTCGACGTATGTCTACTGACTTATCTACTGACTTTTCCCGCTCCATCGATAGGCTGAGGTTTGCGGCAGGCCAACGTGCGCCAGGACGCGGCAAACATATTGCCGCACCATGGCCAGGGTGTCGACGGGATGGTCGTAGAAAGCGGGAATGACGGGGAAGATGGTTGCGCCCGCGTCGGCTGCCAATTGCATATTGCGCAGATGGATTTTATTGAAGGGCGTTTCGCGCACGCAGAGGACCAGCGACCGCCGTTCCTTCAGGCAGACATCGGCGGCTCGCGCGATCAGGTTGTCCGCCAGTCCGTTGGCAATCGCGCCCAGTGTTCCCATGCTGCAGGGCAGCACGATCATTCCTTCGCAGGGATAGCTGCCGCTCGCGATCGGCGCTCCGATATCGCCGGGCGCGTGCTGGAGGATCTTCGCGCTCACGTGGCCGAGAAGTTTCGCAACAAGGTCATTGCGTCCGCTGATCTGCAACTCTTCCGCGAGTACCCGAAGAGAGCTTTCCGATGCTATGAAGTGGATGCGTTCGACGCGCGCATCCTGTTCCAGCAGGAGAAGCAATTCGCGTGCGAGCACCGCGCCGCTGGCGCCGGTAAGGGCGACGGTCAGTATTTTTCCGGAGGCCATCGACTTTCCTGCTTCCCTTAAGCGGGTTCCTTCAATACGCGCGCAAAAATGGTATCCACGTTCGTCAGTTGGCGATTCAGGTCGAAGGAGCGCGCCAATTTTTCCAGCGAAAGCAACTTTGTGATCTCCGGATCGTTGCCGACCTGCTCGCGAAAATTCAAATCCTGCTGCCAGGCGCGCATGGCGTGGGACTGTACCAGGCGATACGCATCCTCGCGCGACATGCCGGCTTCGGCAAGCTCCAGCAAGAGCTGGCCGGAAAAAATCAGGCCGCCGGTGAGTTCAAGATTGCGCAGCATGCGTTCGGGATGCACGACCAGCTTGTCGATCAGGCCGGTTGTTTTCTCCAGCAGATAGTCGGTCAAAATTGTCGAGTCGGGCAGAATGATGCGTTCCACGGAGGAATGAGAAATATCGCGCTCGTGCCACAAGGCGACATTTTCCAGCGCCGCCTGCTGATTGGCGCGAACCACGCGAGCCAGGCCACTGATCTGCTCGCTGGTGATGGGGTTGCGTTTGTGCGGCATGGCGGACGAGCCTTTTTGCTTCTCGGAAAAATACTCTTCCGCCTCGCGCACTTCCGTCCGCTGCAGATGGCGAATCTCGACGGCAATCTTGTCGAGCGTTGCTGTAATCAATGCCAGCGCGCCGATGTAAAAGGCATGGCGGTCGCGCTGAATCACCTGGGTGGCCACGGGAGCCGGCGTTAAGCCAAGTCGCTCGCAGATGCGCGCCTCATGCTCGGGCTTGAGGTGGCCGAAGGTGCCGACCGCGCCAGAAAGTTTGCCGACGCGCATGTCCTCCGCAGCCAGCTCGAACCGTTTGAGATTGCGCCGCATCTCCGCGTACCAGTTCAGCAGCTTCAGTCCAAATGTGGTGGGTTCGGCGTGGATGCCGTGCGTGCGCCCAACGGTCGGAGTGTGCTGAAACTCAATGGCGCGGCGCTTCAAAACCTCCAGAAAGCGCAGGATGTCTTCGCGCAGGATCGCCGAAGCCGCCTTCACCTGGAGAGCCTGGGCAGTGTCCACCACGTCATTGGAGGTCAAGCCGTAGTGCAGCCAGCGCGCTTCCGGGCCAATCTTTTCCGCCACCGCCGTGGTGAAGGCGATGACGTCGTGGCGGACCTCGGCCTCGATTTGTTGAATGCGGGCGACGTCGATGCTGCCGCGTTCGCGGATGGCCCGCGCGGCGTCGGCGGGAACGATGCCGAATTCGGCCAGCGTCTCCGAGGCGGCCGCTTCCACCTCCAGCCACATGCGGTACTTGCTTTCATCTGTCCAGACGCTGCCCATGGCGGCGCGTGTGTAGCGTTCAATCACGACCGAGGTCCTCGCATGCGATTTACTCTGGTGCATATCCGCTGGATTCGGGATTCGGCGACGCCGAGCAATTCCGACATTTCCTCGTAGAGAAATCCGTAGCCGGGTTGGTAGGGCTGCACCCATTTGCCGTCGATGACGAACTGCGGAATGGCGCGCTTGCCGATGTGCGCGATCACTTCCTCGGCGGCGTCAGGAGTGGTTTCAATATCGATTTCGGTGTGCGGAATCTTGTGCTTCAGCAGAAAACGCTTTGCTTCTTGGCAATCGGGACACCAGGAGGCCGTGTACACGATCAAGGTCATAGTTTCATGATAAATGGGAGGGTAGATTTGCAGGGTTTCTGCACACATGTCTCGGACGCGAAACATAATGCACCCAGGTTTTAGACGCAGACCACCCGCCACCGTGCTTGGTTTCACACAATTGTGGTGTCCGGAAAAAATAGGAGAATGGTTGCCAGTTGGGGTCTTCCGAGTCGCAATCCCGGGTCATGCCACAGACTTGATGGTCTTGTCAGGCGTCTGCGCCTGGATGAGTTCGTCGAAGAGCGCGTGGTAATGAATCATCGCGGTCCGCAGGTCTTCCGTGCTGGCTTCGTCTCGGCCAAGCCGCGCCGTGACTCCGTGCGCGGAGCGATAGTTTTCCACCAGGCGAGGATGGTTGACAGAAATGTCTGCGGCTCGCTGATCGAAATCGCTTACAGGATAGCCGCGTGCCTGCATGAGCGAAGATACCAGCTCATCTGCTTCCGTGACTGAACTTTTCGGATGATCGACGAATCGGGACTGTACTGTCTGCCATTCTGCGACAAAGCGTTCCCGCTCTGCTGCTCCCAACTCGCGGATCTTTAGTTTATCCACCCGCGTCTCACGATCCTCAAGTTTCGCTTCGGCCTTGCGCTCCGACCCGTGAGTCAGAACGGCCTGGTCATACTCCGGCCCAAAACGCTGGCGGAGTTCCGCAGTCTTCTTCTTGCGTCTCCGCATGTACAGTGCAACGGCAAAAACGATGATCAGAGCGGCGGCAACCACGCCTGCGATAAATGTGGGATTCATAAGACTCAGATGCATTTCACCCTCCTGGGCGCAGAATGTCTGTAACGGAGAAGCCTACGTTCGAGAACTTGCTTGTCCGAGACAAAACAATCCACAGAATGAGTATGGAACAGGTTGGTTTCCAAAATCTGGTCAGAATTGCTCATCGAACTCCACCATCAACTTCTTTTATGGCTGGGGCGACTGGGGAGGGCGTGGAAGCAGGCGGCAATGGAATGCAGGTCCGCACGTCGGTGGCACACACGTACGTAGGGTTGTCCTAAATTCGGATTATGGAGCAGAGCGCGCCTTTCGCGGGCCGGCGAACAAGACGAATGAATACGGAGACGCCCTTCGGAAAGCAACAGCTAAAAGCTACTCTTTAGCGCAGGCGAAATTTGCGGCGTTGTTGGTATCGCCGGCGCCTTTATACTTTGCCACCATTGGATACGGGCACAATGGCCGAGTCATGATGGCTTTGGGTTTGCCGGGTCCGGGCGCATATTTGGTCGCTGTCACATCCCCCGCAGGAACGCCTTGTTCGACCCAATCCTGCAGCGCATCCAATAAGCCAAACTTCGATCCCTTCTCCGCCGCGTGCCCGATTTGTCCAACGGAATCGGGTCCAGGTCCGCCGCCGCAATGCTCCATGCCTGGGAACATGTACAAGCGCAGGAAAGACTCCGTCTGCTGTTCTCCCATTTGCTGCTGCACGCTCTTGTAGTAGGCAACAGTGTTCCATGGCGAGATGGCGGGATCGTTCCAGCCATGATACATAATCAATTTTCCTCCGCGTGCCTCGAAGCGGCTCAAGTCGGAACTCGTCGCATCCAGGTCCGCCGCGGTCTTGTCGGTTGCCGCCTGAAAAGACGCGTCGACATTGGCCGTCAAAATGTTCCATTTCGGATCGTCCATCACCATGTAGCGGAAGTAGTTCTGCAAATACTGAAGGCCATCGCCCGATCCAGGACCGTGTCCTACTACCCATTGTGGCCATCCGTGAGCCTCATCGCCCATGACAAGTCCCGGGAAAATGGAGCGACCCTGGCTATCCTTGCCGCCTGCGTAATATGCCTGGAGAGAGTTCACCTGCGGCTGAGTCAGACAATCTAGCGAGTCTTCTCCCTTGCATAAAAGCACTTCGGGATTGAAATGGCATTTCGACGGATCGCTGATGATCCCATCTTTTACGCCATCCAAGGCATCGCATGCCGCCAACGCGCTTCGCTCGATGGCAGGCAGTTTCAGGGCTGAGATGTAGGCCCGTGGATCCCCGATCGTGACCTGGGCCAGATCGACACCCGAAGCATGCATGTGGCTCCATGCATTCGCCGGCGCGCCAGCCAAGATCCCGTCATAGTCGTCGGGAAAGCGCTGGGCTTCCATGAGCGCTTCGCGCCCTCCGTCCGAACATGAGTCGAAATATGCCTTTTTGACTGGGCTGCCGTAATACGCCTGCACAATCTCTTTGGCGCGCTCGGTGGTCAAATGCACGGCGCGCCAGCCATAATCCTTGATCTTCTCCGGATGACCGAATGCCCAACTCGCATCTTCCGCCTGTCCCAGGTGGCCTGCATCCGAACCGGCCGTTGCATAGCCATGCCGCAGATTGCCTGCCAGCCCCTGATACCCGATGGAGCCGGCAAACCCGCCATTTCCAACGCCGAGAAAGCGCCCGTTCCAGCGGTTCTCCGGCATCCACACTTCAAAATTGATCTCCGAGTCCGGCGTAGGGCGCAGCACTCCCACGACGCGGCAGAATATAGGCAGTCGCCGCATTGGCAGATTAAGCGTGGGCACATCCACCGCGCCAGAACTCACTCGTTCGGCGGTGGTGATGGTCGTGTTGGGCAGCTTCAGATCCTTGACCGCATCACAATTCGCGGCATGCAGCACTGGAAGAAAACAGGGCACCAGGCCAATGATGCAGGTGGAAATTATCAGTCTTCGAATCATCATGTGTGGATTCAACTTTCCGTTGCACAGATTATCCATCCTGCGCGAGGAAGTCCATAGAAGATTCGTCGAGCAGATGCGCGACGCCGAGAACGCGCTCGATTTTATGGCTGGGCGTCTGCCGGGGAAAGGGAAGTGGGTGGCAATGCCGCCACGTTTGCAGGCAGTTGGCACACGCGCACGGTGGAGTTGACATAGGGGCATGCGAACCGGGTGGTCGCAGAGGCAGGCAGGACGATCCAGTTGACACCGTAGGGAGTCAGGTTCTGAATGCGTTGTCGATCGGTCCAATGGGAAAAATTCCTGGTGCCGGAGACCGCAGTCCACCATTGCCGGGCGAGCGCGGGGTCGATGGCGGCAACGCCGCCATCTTTGTTCCAATCGGGCAAAACGCCTCGTTGCGCCATGGCGCGGAAGCCGAGGGTGTCTTCCTGGGGCAGCTCCTGGTAGTGCGGATCGAGCGCAAAGTATGCGTCGTTGGGAGTGTTGCCGCGAATCCAGAGAAATGCCTGGGCCCAGGGATTGTGGCTGCGGCCCCACGGCCACTCGACATGCTTGAGCGCCGGATAGATGCAGAGCTGCACGGTGAACATAAGGGCGGCGATGGCGGCGAAGCAGCCGGTCCACGCCCACCAACGGCGGCGCAGGCAGTACTCGCCAAGCAGGCTGCCCAGCAGCAGAAAAAACAGAATGTAGATGAGTTGAAAAACGCGGAGCGCCTGCAGTCGCGCCAGCAAGAATGAGTTGTCGGTGCGTGTAAAGCAGAGAGCAAACACCACAGCCAACACGCCGACATATAGAGACACAGCCGAAATGAGGCTGTAGTTGGAACGTAGGCGAAAATGATGGCGGGAAAGGTACAGGTACACGCCGGCGGCAATCAGCGGAGGGAACAATCCAAAGATTTCAAACCATGCCCAGTCGCCGAGAAAAAAATAGGAACGGCTCATGGCGGCTACGCGATAGGACGGAGATGCTCCCAACAGCGTTCCAGCGTGGGATGCAACCAGTCCCAGGGCCATGACGGCGCCAGCGATGCCAGTCAGCCATCCCCAGCGCCGGGCGCGCACCAAAGCCAAGGTGAGGATGTAGCCAATGGCATAGGCCGCCATCAGCGGATGCAGGATGAAGGCCGCGAGCAGGCAAAGCGTCGCGACGAGCATCCGGCGTTCCAGCGCGTAGGCAATCGCAAACAGAGTGAGTGGGGTAGAAAACGAGCGCGCCGTCAAGTACGGATCGATGATGAAGATCGCCGTCCCCGCTACGGGCAATGTCAGGGTTGCGGTGATCAGCAGCATGGCTCCCCATCGCGCCTGAGACGTGGAGAACATCAGACACGTTAGGCGCCAACAGGAGAACAGCATCAGCCATAGCGATGCCAGATAGCTTGTAAATAGCGCAAAACGAAGAGGAACGTGCGATGCCCGAACCAGCCAGCCGAGCGCGTAGGAGAACAGGGAATGTTTCAGATGAGGCAGAACGTACTCGGCATGCAGTGGAAAGACTGAGGGATGAACGACCTTTTCAACCCCCGCCAGGTAGATGGCGGCATCGTCCACATATGGGTGGTAGCCCTGAATGAGCAGGGCTAGGAATGTGAGGCAAGAAAGAAACACAAAAGGCTCCCGACATAAATCCAGGAGTCCTCGCGGTCTTGCCGGAATGGTCGTCGTGACTAGAGTTGGGAGCGCATGGCGGCATTCCTGGGATGGCGCCTTGCGCTCGATGACTATGAGTGGCAAGCCAACCTCCTGGAGGAATTACGGGATAGACGACGGGACGAGCTATTTGGTAGCAGCATTGCCGTTCCGCGACCAGGATGCGACCGCTGCCATTCCCTGAATAAATTTCCAACTGCACAGTAAATTGCTTCCAAGCGTAGCGGAATCGTTGGGGGAGTGTCCACGGAAATTCCAAGAAAAATCATGTGTCTGCAACTCGGCAAAATGACATGTGCGTTCTTGCCCGGTCTAATGCGCATTTCCGGGAGTTGCGGCGTCGGCCTTCATGGCGATGATCTTCTGTGCAGTGGCTTTCAGGGCTTCTGCCTGGGGAAGCAGCGAGATGGATTTAGCAATCATCGGGTCCCATGCAGCGCGTACCTTCAGTCCCGCCTGTTCGCCAAAGATAGAGGTAAACAACTCGCTCTTGATGCTCATATCGATCCAATCGCGGGCGCCGCTGATGTCCTCTGTCGTCCACGGAATTTGCTTGCTGGTTAGGAACGCCTCGAAGTCCTTGATGACCGAATCGTCGACCTTGAAGTCTTTCGTCACGGTGTGATTGACAAGGTAGTGGTCGGCAAAGTTGAAAAATGCGTACTGTTCCATCAGAACATCCTGGAAGTGGTTCGATTTTGGAGCGTCAATGTGCGCGTCCGGGGAAATGCCGCCGCCGCCGTACACAGGCCGTCCGGAGTCGGTCAGTTTGACCTCGCGGTTGGCGTCGCTATGGGGCCTGTCGGAAGTGTTAAAGAAATAGTCGTACATGGAGACGCCTGTGTAATTGCGCTGAATCAACCGGCCGCTGGGCGTGTAGTAGTGGTAGGTTGTCAGCGCCAGCGCAGTGCTGTCCGACAAGGGATACACGGTCTGCACCAGACCTTTGCCGAATGTAGTTTCTCCCGCGATCAGAGCGCGGTCGTGGTCCTGAAGTGCGCCGCTCACGATTTCCGCCGCCGATGCTGTTCCGCGATTCACCAGAACGACGATCGGATAGGCTCGTCCCTGTTCTCCACGGGTGGCGCGATAGGTGATGGGAGGAAAGGCGCGCCCGCGTTGGGAGACAATCACCTGGCCCTTCTCAAGAAAATCTCCGGAAACCGAGACCGCTTCGCTTAACAGGCCGCCTGGATTGCCGCGTAGATCGATAATGAGTCCATGAATCGGGCCCATCTGTTGGAGGGCCGCGGCGACTTCCTGGCCAGTTTCTTCCTCGGCAAAATCCTTGATGTGGATATAGCCGACGCCGGGTTGAATATCGTAGGCAAGATCCACACTGGCGCGTGGAATCTCTGCACGAATTAAATGAAACACGAGCGGCTGGGGTGTACCTTCCCGGGAAATTGTGATGTCGACCGGCGTGCCTTTCGGACCTTTTAGCATGTTGGCGACGTCCAGCGTGGTCGCCTCCTTGGCGGGCTTACCGTCCGGACCGGTGCCGTTGATCGCCTTTCCGTTCACGGCCACAATGACATCTCCAGGCCGGATTCCAGCTTTGAAAGATGGCGTTCCCTCAAATGGGTTGACCACGACAATTTTGTCATTTTGTTGCATGATCTGCATGCCAACGCCGTAATATTTCCCGCTTTCTTCCTCCCGCATCTCGGCAAAGGCTTTGGGATCATAAAAGTTGGAATGGGGATCTAAAACGTGCAGCATGTCGGGGATGGCGCCGTCATAGACCGCGGTGTCGACCAAGTCCTTGGTCATCGGCTCGGCGTAGTTCTGCTCCACAACGCTATAGACGTTGGTGAACTGCTTGAGGCTGTCCCGTAGAGTAGATTGGTCGTTGGAGGACTGTGCTCCGACATTGCGATCGAGAAAAGCGCCGGCGGCACCGCAGACGACGAGAAACGCAACGACGAAGAACAACGAGCGACGAGTACGGGAGGTCATGAACCTAGGGTTCCTTGGGCTACCTGGATTGGAATCACGCTGCGGTTGGCTGGCAAGGGTGACTGCATAAACTTAAGACTCAGTGTAGCATTGCCGCAGCTGCGACGGACGCTTTCAGGCGAACTTCCATCGCGTCCGGCGATACTGAATTTTGATGGGCTGGGAAAGCGGCACCGGATGCGGTTAGAATGAAAGCAACGGAATTGACCTGCATCATGTTGCCATATCTGAACCGGCACCGATCTTGCAATAAAGCCACCGGATTCTAGATGTCATGGCGCAGCAGGCATGGATGGTATGAGTTAACAAATGAAGTTTCGACCAGTTGTGCGCGTTGTTCTTCCTCTTGCTGTCGTCGTTACCCTGTGCTTTCGCGGCGCGGCGCAAACAACCGGCGATGCCCCTGTCCAGGGAGCCCCGACAATCGGTGCCAGCACCAATCTGGATTCAAATTCGAACGATCTGACCAGTTTGTACGGAACTCCGGTGGTGGAGATCATTGCCCGTGTCAACGATCAGGTCATTACCAATGACGACCTGACCCGCGCCCAGACGCAGTTGGCCCAGGAGGCACGCCAGAACAACTGGACCATCGATCAGATCAACAGTAGTCAAAAAACCCTTCTTCGAGACCTGATCGATCAGCAGCTACTGCTGTCGAAAGGCAAGCAACTAGGAATCACCGGGGACACCGAGCTGATCAAGCGATTGGACGAGGTTCGTAAAGAGAACCATCTCGACTCTCTCGACGATCTGGAAAAAGCAGTGGAGCAGCAGGGTATTTCGTGGGAGGATTTCAAAGCCAACATTCGCAACAGCATCATTACTCAGCAGGTGGTGCGGGACGAGGTTGGCAGCAAGTTGCAACTGTCTCAGGCGGAAATTCAAAAATACTATCAGGACCACTTAGACAGCTTCACCCGCCAGGAATCCGTTCGCCTGAACGAAATCCTGATTCCGACGAGTGAAAACCCTACCAGCGCCGAACTAGCCGCCGCGGACGCCAAAGCCAAAGAAGTGGAAGCCAAGCTGAAAGCCGGCGCAAGTTTTACTGAACTGGCGAAACAATATTCCTCCGGCCCAACAGCCCAACAGGGTGGGGATCTGGGCGAATTTCATCGCGGCGCTTTGGCGAAGGTATTGGAAGACCAGACCTTCGATCTTCCGGTGGGGGGGTATACAGCGCCGATTCGCACCCGGCAGGGCTACATTCTTCTCCAGGTCACGGCGCACACTCCAGGGGGCGCCGAGCCGCTGCAGAAGGCTGAGCCGGAGATTGAGCAGGCGCTTTACATGCAAAAGATCGAACCTGCTGTGCGGCAGTATCTCACTCGCCTGCGCGATGAGGCCTATATCGACATACGGCCTGGGTACATCGACTCTGGCGCCAGCCCCAATGAATCCAAGCCGACGTTTGCAGCCTATACCCCACCCCAGCCGAAGAAGAAAAAGAAGAAGGTCAAGACTCGCGAGGTCCGTTACGGGCGCGGTACTGTTCATATGAAGAACACGGCTACCCAGGTAGCGTCTGCCCCGGCCCTGGGAACAGCGTCTCCAGCGGTTCAAACCGCGTCTGTTGTGCTTGGG
>JAJZDO010000186.1 GCA_021805955.1 Acidobacteriota bacterium | reverse complement strand
GATAATGACCCTCGCATGCTCCGTGCCGACGCAGCGATAACTATGCGGCGTACTCGCGTCAAAATATACCGAATCGCCCGGCGACAAAATGTAATTCTGCGATCCATGCCGAATGTCCATTTCCCCGCTCAGAACGTACAGAAATTCAAAGCCCGGATGGACGTGCGAGCGTACCTCTGCAGCCTTCTTCACAGGAATAAATTCGGCCAGGTAGGGATCCAGTGTGCGATCCGGCACAAGATAGCCCAGGCTTTCAAAAAAATAGGTTGGATCGTCCACGCCACTCTGCGGCAGCCGTACTCGTTCCGATTGCCTGTGTACGCGGAACAGTGTGCGAGGTTCCGGATCGAAGAAATAGGAAAGATCCTTGCTGAACACCATGGCAATTCGCGCCAAGTTGCGCAACGTCGGAACCACGCGGCCGGTTTCCAGTTGCGACAAAAAGCTGGCGGAAAGACCGGTATGCTTTCCCAGTTCGACCAGGCCCATGGATTTCTTCAGGCGAAGCCGCTTGATCCGTTCGCCGATTTTCTTTTCCCCAATAAAAGATTCGGCGGTTTCTGGATCGATTTGTTGTGCAGGGTTCGTGGTGTGGGGCGATTTTTCCATCTCAGTTACTTCCCTCACTATTTAGATGCCGCACCATCAAAACGCGTCTTTATTTGTAAGATAAAAATAGATATTTACTTTATGAATATTATAGGCTTCCGGCCTTCGATATTCTTGGATACAGAAGGTGAAAAACCGGGAATATATTCCCGATGGGCAACGTAAATTTACGAAATCAACAAAAGTATGGATCTTTGTGATTCCATGCATGCAGCCAATTTTTTTGTCGGCGTTGATATTTCGCATCCAATAGTCATTGGTTCACCGTAGCCATGCGTCCGGGTGAGACATGGAAATCTTCCCTCAGGTTCTTATTTCGGGCGCGTCCGGCCTTGTGGGGCACGCCTTGCACCAGCACTTCGAAGCCAACGCAATTTCTTGCGCGACCCTGACACGGCATATAGCCCAACCCGGCAGTACGAAGTATTTTTGGGACCCGTATCACTTTCAATTTCGCGAGGGCCTGCGTCGGTTGAGCGGAATTCGCGCAGCCATTCATCTGTCTGGAGAGAATCTGACAGCGGGGCGGTGGACGGCTGCCAAGAAGCGGCAACTCCGCGAAAGCCGAGTACGTACAACCGAGTCCATGGTCGAATTGCTGTCGCGCCTGAACCATCGTCCAGAAGTATTACTCTGCGCTTCTGCCGTCGGCTTCTACGGTGATCGTGGAGACGAAATCCTCACCGAAGATTCTTCTTCTGGCGATGGCTTTCTGTCCCAGGTTTGCCGCGAGTGGGAGGCGGCAGCCGATGCTGCCGGCAATCTCGGTATACGCGTCGTCCATCTTCGCTTGGGCGTGGTTCTCGCCAGTGAGGGCGGCGCGCTGGCCAAAATGCTCCCCATGTTTCGCATGGGGTTGGGTGGCAACCTCGGTAGTGGCCGCCAATGGATGAGTTGGATCGCGCTCCCCACCCTGATTGAAATCGTCGACTTTTGTATGAATCAGCATCAAATTCAGGGTCCGGTCAACGTTGTCGCTAACCCTGTAACCAATGCGGAATTCACGTTGGCTCTGGCGCGACATTTGCGCCGTCTCGCGCTCGTACACGCGCCCGCATTTGCTCTGCGAATCGCCTTCGGAGAAATGGCCGATGCCGCGTTGTTGTCCAGCACCCGCGCCATTCCTGCCAAACTGCTGCAGGCGGGTTTCGTCTTCCAACTCCCCACCCTGCAGGACGCTTTCCAGCAAATCCTGCCAACCTGAGCAGTGCCGTCCTGGCCGCTCCAACTCTGCTAGGCTGAAAATCGCAAGTGTTTTTTCTGCATTGGAGGGTGTCCCAATCCTGCCGCGCAGCAATCCGTTCTGCATTCTGCAAACCATGCTCCGCAAGCTACCGCCGCTCTATCGGGAAGGCGCGCTGGCGACCGTGACGATCGGCTTGTCGTTTTTCCTGCACGTTTCGCTCACTGGATGCGGCATGGAAGCAGCCCCGCAGCCGCCATCGCTACAACTCCCCAAAACTATTTCAGACCTGACCGCGAACCGCATAGGCAATCAGGTTCATCTGGAATGGAATACGCCCAAGGAAAATACGGATCATCTGAAGCTGCAAGGGATGGTGCAGTTACGCATTTGTCGCCAGCCGCAGGCGGTCGCTCCCTGCCAAACGATCGCGACGACTTCTGCCGCGCCAGGCAAACCCGCGCAGTATACTGACGCGCTGCCACCATCGCTGACGTCCGGTCCGGCTCGTGCCATCTCATATCGTATCTTCGGCATCAACAAACGCGGCAAAACCGCGGGTCCGTCGAACGTCGCCACCGTGCTTGCCGGGGCAGCTCCGCCCCAGGTGCAAAATCTGTCGGCACAAGTCGTCGAACGCGGCGTCGTGCTGCACTGGCAGCCGGTGCTGAATCTCTCTCCGGGAACCAGTATCGAGATCGATCGCACTTTGCTGACGCCATCCATCCCCGTTAAGCCGGCGAAGGCAAAAAGCTTCAACCCTCTTCCTCGCTCCAGGGAGCCGCTACAGCAAAAACTACGCGTCAGCCTCATCCCGGCGGGGGCACAGCAAACGACAGCCTCTCTACACCCGTCAGAGGTTGACCCTGGAATCGCTCTCGACCGCAGTGTCCAGTTCGGCCGTCAATACAGCTACACCGCCAGCCGCGTCATTCAGCAGCAGGTCGGTCAGCAAACATTCCAGCTCGCCGGCTCGCCAAGTGCGGCTGTCCAAGTGACGACGCGCGACACGTTTCCGCCCATGGCTCCCTCTGGCCTGGTCGCCGTGCCGGTCTCGGCAGCCATGAACAACGGAAAGTCCGAAGTCGATCTTTCCTGGTCCACGAATACGGAGCCCGACCTGGCGCAGTACCGCGTCTATCGTCGCGATGTGACGACGAACAAGCCCATGCAGCGCATTGCTCCGCAAGCCGCATCCGGCCCAGGTTCGGAACCCATCGTTGCCCCAGCCTTTCGTGATCTGCATGTCGAGCCTGACCACACCTATGCCTATGCGGTCACAGCAGTCGATTCGTCCGGCAACGAAAGCCCTCGATCCGTGGAAGTTTCTGTTACCGTTCCCACCGCGTAGTCAGTTAGCCGTTCTAGAACAAGGAGATGGCATCGTGCAGTATTGTCGCTTTCAGACTGAAGATGGTCCACAGTATGGTGAAGTCGCCATGCGCGACGCCGAATGGTGGATGGAGCGTGTCATCGCGCCGCTGCCGGAAGATCGCACCGTTTCCCGCCTCGTCAAAAATTTCCCCGCGCAGCCGTTGTCCGCGCTCACGCTGCTGGCTCCGGCGACGCCGTCAAAAATTGTCTGCATCGGCCGCAACTATCGCGACCACGCAGCCGAGTTGGGCAATGAAGCGCCCAAAGAGCCGTTGCTGTTTCTCAAGGCGCCTTCTTCCCTGTTGCCGCCGGGCGGCATCATTCGCCTCCCCGCTATTTCGCAGCGGGTCGACTACGAAGGCGAGCTTGGCATCGTCATCGGCCATACCTGCCACAAGCTGAAAGCCGATGAAGATGTTCGCCCGTACATCCGCGGCTACGTCATTGTGAACGATGTCACCGCCCGCGATCTGCAAAAGACCGACGGCCAATGGTCGCGCGCCAAAGGGTTTGACACCTTCTGCCCCGTCGGTCCCATCGTCTCCGATGCTGTCAATCCAGAGGCCGGGGTCACCGTGACCACCCGGCTCAACGGCGCGGTCAAACAGCATGGCACCACCAAAGATTTCATCTTCAACATCGCCACGCTTCTGCGTTATATTTCTGCCGCGATGACGCTGTATCCAGGCGATTTGATTCCGACCGGAACCCCTGCGGGCGTCGGCCCCATGCAGCCCGGCGATGTTGTGGAGGTCGAAATCGACGGTCT
>JAJZDO010000417.1 GCA_021805955.1 Acidobacteriota bacterium | reverse complement strand
CATCCTTCATCGCGCATTTTTGCGCGCCGGTGTGGATGCTGAACTCGTAGTTTTTGAAGCGCTGCCGCACGCTTTCTGGAACGACCCGGTCCTGCCCGAGTCAAAGGAAGCGGACAAGATCATGGCGCAATTCTTCGATAAGAAACTTGGGAGATAGCAGCGGTTGGCATTTTCAAACATACTCTGGCTGAATCATGCAGAAATGAACCAGACTTCCGCAGCGGAAGGTTCGATCTAGTCGGCTGTTCGAGATGACGATCCTTTTGACAGGTGTAGAAAGGGATAATCGAGAGATTCCCTGCGCTTGCAATTACGTGCTGAAGAGACGCTGTGATCGCCCGGAGAAAAGAGTCAAGGTCGGATCGCCCAGGCTAAACCGTCCGGTTCGCCACCCACATCAATGTGACCGGTGACCGCCAAAGTTTTCAAATCCAGTACAGCGACGTAGTTGTCGGGCGTGCAAGCGATGAAGACACGATTGGCTTGAGAATCCATCAGAATGCCTGCTGCTCCGTGACCGATTTTCACCCGTTTGAACACTTCGCGCCTTGCAGCGTCGTAAATGACGAGATCGCCGTTGCGAAGACTTGAAATCAGAACGAGCTTGCCGTCTGGGGTGAATTTCAGCCGGTTTGCGCTGAACAGTTTCGCATCCAGCGTGGCTGTCACCTTCCTGGTCGTAAGGTCAATCACGGAGAGACTGCCGTCCTGCGCATTTGCAGTCCACAGCTCGCGTCCATTCGGCGATATGTCGAAACCTTCGTCGCCTTTGCCGACCGGAATGACGGTCTGATTCCAATCCATGCGCGCCTGATTCGCTGCTGGCGGAGGAGCCTGCGAGTCATGCTGCTGGCGCACGCCCGAAGGAGGTCCCGGTGGCAGAGCGATTCGTTCCAGAATACTCACCGTCGCGGAGCTGACGTTGGTTGCGTAGATTCGCTCCTCGTCCGGGGTAACGTAAATCATGTGCGTCCGGTTCTGGCCTGTGCCCATGATCCAATCGATCTTCGCGGTTGCAGGATCATACCTCGCGACGACTTTCGCGCCTTCCGCCGTGAACCAGACCTTCCCCCCGGCAAACGCAAGTCCATGTGGGCCATTCAAGACTCCGGTATCGATATCGGGCAGCGCTTTCTGTCCGACAAGATCGATAACGGAAATCGCATGGTAGCGGCCACCACCATAGATCGAGATATAAGCCGTCTTGCCATCGGGAGACGCGATCACCTCGTGCGGGTCAGGGCCGACGGGAGCGCGTGCGATGACCTGCAGGGATTTCGGACTCACTATGACGAGCGTGTGGTTACGTTTGGAAAGGGCCAGCAGGGACCGACTCGGCGTCGATTGAGCACCAGCTACGATTGCGGCGGAAAGATATGCCATCAATGCGGCGCCAGCGGCAAGCCATGGGTGATTTTTGGATCGCATCATTCTGCTCCTTTTGAGTCCGGCGTTCGGTGGCAGGCTCGCCCACTGCCGTTGCCAACAGGCTGAGTCACTCACTAAAAATGATCGGATGCACGGGGTTTGGGATCACTGCGCACTTGCCCACGCCAGGCCATCGGGATCTTTTCCCATTGGCAATACCTTTTCCATTTTCCAATTGGCCAGATCCAAGACCGCGACGTTATTCGACGACGAGCAGGAGACATAAGCGACAGTCGGATTGTCGGGCCGCATCAACACTTCTTGCGGAGCACCACAGACCTTGATGGTCCGAGCTACGCTCAGCTTCCGCAAATCGACAACGGCGACTTCATTCGCATTCGGCAGGGCCACGACCAGCCAGTGGCCGTCGAGCGTAGGCGCAGTACCGTAACCTTTGGCAGGCAGGGGCACGCGCGTCTTGACTTGATTGGTCGCTGCGTCGATCACAACAAGCTGCGGGGTCGTCTGGTCCGCCGTAAAGACCATACTGTCGTCCGGCGATATCGAAATTCGTTGCGTCTCGTGTGAAATGGGAATGATCGCCAGCGTTTTTCGTCCGTCCATATCCAGGACCGAGACGGTGCCGGGGCCTACGTTGGCTGTGTATCCGCGATGCCCGTTGTGGGAGAGCGCGAACATGTGGGATTCTGCCTGGCCGGTTGGAATCGAGCCGATGATTTTCAACGTACCCGGGTCGATGATGCTGACGCTATGCTCTAACTCAGTCGTGACGTAAAGCACGTTGCGTTTGGTGTCGAAGACGGGGCAATGGGGCCGCACGCCGCGTTGGAAATCGATATTTCCAGTCAGTTTTCTCGAGGTTAAATCGACGACAGCGATGGTATTGCCGTCGGTCCCCGGCTTGCCGACGCCGGAATTTCCGTAGATCGGAACATAGGCGGTCCGCCCATCGGGGGACGACGCAACCTCATGGCCGGTGATGCCGATCGTAGGGACCCGTGCAATTCGCGAACCGGTATCGGGATCGACGAGATCAAGGGTATGGGCGCCTTTATTCACGACAAGCAACATGGGGGCCGCCTTTTTCGGTTGGGAACGTTGGGCATGGCAGATACCGGATACAATTCCGGAGAACAAGAGGAGAGAGGTCAGATACAGGACCGTAGACGGGGCCGACTTTCGCATATTCGGAGAGTATATGCTGACCTTCAGCGCGCCGTCGATCTCGTTGGAAAGTTCTAGCAAACGCGAATGAGCGGGAACACGGAGAGTCGGAACGCATGAATCGTGGGCAAGTCCTCCAGCAAATCGGAACCGGCGAGGTCTGGGATGTACTGGTGGTGGGCGGCGGCGCAACCGGGTTGGGGACCGCGCTGGAGGCGGCGACGAGAGGCTACCGCACCCTGCTCCTGGAGCAGGAAGACTTCGCCAAGGGCACCTCCAGCCGCAGCACGAAACTGGCGCATGGAGGCGTTCGATATCTCCAGCAGGGCAATCTTTCGCTGGTGTTGGAAGCCCTGCATGAGCGTGGGCTGATGTTGCGGAACGCCCCGCACCTGGTGCGACGGCAATCGTTTGTGATTCCGGCGAAGGCGCTATGGGAGCTGCCGTTTTATGGCATCGGGCTTAAGGTATACGATGCGCTGTCGGGCCGTTCCAGCTTTGGCAGTTCACGCGTGCTTTCCGCGCGAGACACCCTTGCCGCATTGCCGGGCCTGGCGCTGGATCGCTTAAGCGGCGGAGTGCAATATTACGACGGGCAATTCGACGACGCGAGGATGGCCCTCGCGCTGGCGCTTACTCTGACGGACCAGGGAGGGATGGCGCTGAATCACGCGCGCGTGTACCGACTGCTGGAGCGAAATGGCAAAGTTGCCGGTGTCCAAGCAGAAGACCGTGAGACGGGAGACCGGTTCGAAATTCAAGCGAAAGTGGTGATCAATGCCACGGGGGTATTTTCCGACGCGATTCGTTCGCTGGATGAACCGGGTGCGCCGAGCTTGCTGGCCGTCAGTCAGGGGTCCCATTTTGTATTGCCCAGGGAATTTCTGTCCGGCACGCACGCATTGATGGTCCCCCGCACGGTGGATGGGCGGGTATTGTTCGCCATACCGTGGCATGGTTCGGTGGTGGTTGGCACCACGGACGAGCCAGTCGCCGCCCCTGCGCTGGAACCGCATGCGCTTGCCGGTGAACGGAATTTTCTGTTGGACCAGATCGAGCATTATTTTGGCCGCAAGCCAAAGGCCGCAGAAATCCTAAGTATGTGGTCTGGACTGCGCCCCTTGATCCGCAAGCAGGGAGCAAAATCCACTGCGGCCCTTTCCCGCGAACACGCGGTATTTGTCTCGCCCACCGGACTGGTGACGGTGGTCGGCGGAAAGTGGACGACGTACCGGCGTATGGGCGAAGACACCATGAATGTAGCAGCCCAGGCAGCGGGACTTCCGGCCAGTCCGAGCGTCACCGCGGATTTGCATCTGCATGGCTGGACGGAACCTTCGGTGGCAGTCCAGAGGCAGGACGCATTCTCGGTTTACGGCAGCGAT
>JAJZDO010000267.1 GCA_021805955.1 Acidobacteriota bacterium | reverse complement strand
GCCCGAATGGATCGGTCGCCGGGCGCGCAGTCAATTTTCAGCATGTTGGGATGGGAAAACACGCGACTGGTCTTTGAAAAGAAGGTGAACTGATATGGCAAGCATCGCACTGGCAGCAGGACTCGGAGCCGCTGGAAGCATCGGCGGAGGGCTTATCGGTGCGAATGCCGCTGAGAATGCGGCCAGCACCCAGGCGTCGGCAGCCGAGCAGGCAGCGAATCTTCAGGCCGAACTTGGGCAGGAGCAGCTTGGTTTTACCAACTACACCTATCAGCAAGGGCAGGCCAATCAGCAGCCGTGGCTTCAGAGCGGAGCCAATTCCCTTGCGTCTCTGGACTATCTGATGGGCGTTGGACCCGGCGGTGGAAATGCTCCGCAGCCCTCTGTCCCTTCGTTTGGCGGCATTCCGATGAATGCCCCATCGCAGGGAGTGCCTACGCCGTCTCCGTCAGTCCCGATGGCTGGGCCGAACATGAACGCACTGCCCGGCGCACTGAATCCGAATGGAGTTTCCGGCGGAGTGCCTATGGCGGGCGGTTACATGAACGGGGGAGTGCCGACTCCCGCTCCTTCCGTTCCTATGGGCGGAACGGACATGAACGGCCTTTCAGGCGCCGGTATGAAGCCTGCCCCCTCGGTTCCTATGGATGGGGGAAACCCTTCGGTCAACGGTCCCCAGGGAACGGCCACGCTCAACGGACTTCCTTCGGGATCGGTGGCGGGATGGAATCAGCCTGCGCCCACGTTGAATGGTTCTCCGGTCGCGCCGACGGCTACGGCCATGAATGCGGCTCCCAGCGCACTCTCATCGATTGCTGGACAAATGGGAGCAGTCAGAAACGGAGCAAATCAGCCCGCAGCTCCAGGAAATGCAGGTCAGGGGTCGGCGGGCGCTCAGCCGTCTTCTCAGGGCGGAACGACGCTTTCCATCCCCGGCGTAGGCGGAGCGATCAACCTTCCCGGCGTGAACCAGTTGACGGGAACGGCGAATACGAACCTCGGAACCTACGGATCGCTGATGAGCGGCTTTCCGGGCGGGAATTTTCAGGCTCCGACACTTCAGCAGGCCGAGAACACTCCGGGGTATCAGTTCGCGCTTCAGCAGGGGCAGAACGCGTTGCAGGCGAGCGCGGCGGCGAATGGGTCTTTGCTGACCGGCGGCACGCTAAATGCGCTGGACAGCTACTCTCAGGGCCTGGCGGATACAAACTACAACAACATCTACAACCAGGCGCTGCAGGGATACCAGACGAACTACAACACCTGGGCAAACCAGCAGGCGAACGAATACAACCGGCTGGCGGCCATGTCGGGAACGGGACAGACGGCAGCGCAGCAGTTGGGATCTCTGGGTTCGACGACTGCCGGGCAGATCGGCAACACGCTCAGCAACACCGCAGGCCAGATTGGGCAGCAGATGAACAATGCCGGGGCGGCAATTGCTTCGGGCTATACGGGAGCAGCCAACGCATACGGAGGGGCGCTGAGCGGAGCAGGAAGTTCTTTGTCCAACGGTTTGATCCTAAGTTCTCTGATGAGCCAAGGTGGCGGAGTCCCGACAATCAGTCCAAACTCAGCGATGGGGAACGCTCTTCTTTCCCCGCAAGGATAGGACATGGGAAACATTCCACTTCCAGCGCTCGCTATCAAGCCTCCGGCTGCGCCTCCGAATGCTCTGGAGCAGTACGCTCAGATGATGGGGCTGAAGAACGAGATGCAGATGCAGCCCTTGCGCATCCAGCAGGCTCAGCAGTCGCTTCAAGCCGGGCAGATGCAGAACACGATGAACCAGCGCATGATGGACAGCCAGAACGCGCTGATGAACGCATGGGCCTCTTCCAAGGGCGACATGAATCAGGCCATGCAGGCCGCGCAGGCGAGCGGAAAAGTTCTGCCGCAGGACTTGATGGGGTTCCAAGAGAAGTCTCTGGCGATTCAGAACCAGGCAGCGCAGTTGGTGGCAGCCAAAGGCAAACAGGCAGCTTCCGATGCAGACGCATGGGCGGCCGCGGCGCAGCAGGTCGGCAACGCAAACCCGCAGGAACGCCCGCAGGTCTATCAGCAGGTGTTGCAGAATCTCGCTCAGGGCGGTCACAACGTCTCCCAGCTTCCTCCGCAGTACCCCGGAGATCAGCAGTTCCAGAAGATGAGTCTGGGCGTGATGAGTTTGTCGCAGGCCGTCAAAAACCAGCTTGACCTGTCGAAGATTCAGGGGGAGCAGGCCGAGCACGGCTCTCTAACTCCGCAACAAGTCCAGGCGCTCAACGCAGGTCTGGCGCAGCGGTATTCAGTCTTGAATCCGAACAAGCCCGTTCCTGACAATCTTCAGCTTGGTGCTAACGCAACTCCTGACGACTTCAACCGGATCGACAAGCTGATGGAAGGTACGGAAAAGAGTCAGCAGACAGCGCAGCAGATGGCTGCCAACATCGGGCTGAGGAAACAAACTCTGGACATGATGAGTCAGTTCCGGCAGCAGCAGCTTTCATTGGCACAGGACAATTCGCTTTCCAAGGGGTTCGACTACGCCAACACGTTCATCAACCAGAAGATGCAGCCGTTGCAGCAGCTTTCGCAGCGGATTGGCCGTCTCAATAAAGCGATTCTTCAGGGCGATCCTCAGTCAGATTCCATGATCGCCCCGGAGTTGCTCAACATTACAACCGGCGGTCCCGGAAGCGGGCTGCGAATGAACGAAGCCGAAATCGATAGGGTTGTAGGGGGTGCGACAAAGTGGACCCAGCTCAAGCAGAACCTGAACAAATGGAGCCTTGACCCCTCGAAGGCGCAGATTCCTCCAGAGCAGCGTGCGCAGATTCAGAAACTTGTGGACTACATTCAGGGACAGACCCAGAATCAGTTGAACATCGGCATGGATGCCCAGCAGAAGCTCCTCACAGCGAAGTCGCTGGACGACTACCATAAGACGATCACCGACTTCTCGAATCACTTCTCCAATGCCGTGCAGGGCAAGAGTGCGCCTGTAGGTCAAGCAGATGAGTTCGCGCAGTTCGGCGGGAAGAGGACAAGCCAGTGAGCACCGTTCCACTCATCTCACCACAGGGAAATCTCGGAGAGGTTCCAGCTGACCAGGTGCAGGCTGCGCTGGCGGCTGGATTCAAACAGCCTTCTTCGCCTCCGGTTCCGATGACCTCTCCATCCGGCAATGCAGGCATGGTTCCATCTGAAAGGGTGAAAGACGCCCTTGCGGCGGGGTTCAAGATCAACGGCAACACGATGGGCGCAGCGCCTTCATTTTGGGACCAGACAAAGCAGATGCTTGCCCATCCCCTCGATGCCCTTGAATCCGCTTCGCAGCCAGTTCCAATGCCCAGAGATGCAACGATGGGCGAGATGGTCGAGAACAACCTTACGAACGCCGCGGGAAGTGTAGCGGGAATCATTCGCCATCCCTTGCAGACAGCGGAAGGCATCTTGTCCACTGGCCTCGGCGCTCGTCCACTCGTCGAGAACGCAGAAGACGCCATTTTGCAGGCAGCGGGAAAGCCTGCGCGGTGGAACACGCCTCTGGTGCCGAACAATCCGGTCGATGCGAGCCGGGCGATAGGCTCTGCACTGGCGCTGGGAGGCCTCGGAGAACTTGGGGGAGCAGCCGCATCTGTTCTTCCCGATGCCGCCTACAAGGTAGGGGATGCCATTTCAAAGGGATCCGATGCGGTCGAGAACTATCTCAGACCCAAACCTTCGCCGCTGATCGTTTCGAAGCAGCAAATGGCCGCGAGAGGGCTTGCTCAGGCCGTTCTTCCCGACCTGAAGGATGCTCCGAACTTCATCAACGCGGCGGCGCAGGAGATTCCGAACATCCTTGAATACGCGAAGAAGACGAACAACCCGCTGAATACCCAACTGGAGCTTGCTGAAGCGGCCAAGGGTCATGCCCAGGCGATTACGGACTTCAAAAATAATCAGCTCATGGG
>JAJZDO010000738.1 GCA_021805955.1 Acidobacteriota bacterium | reverse complement strand
AGCAACCGTCAGATAAGAGTTGGGAAACTGAAGACTGGCCAGATCAAACGGCTGGCCAAAGGTCGAGCGCACATAGGTGGAGCGGCTGAAACCTCCGCGCAGGTCCAGAATCAGCGAGGGCGAAAGCGTGATCGAGTTATCGATCGAAGCGCTGTATGCGGTGGATGTCGACGGTCCGCCGTAGCCCTGCGAAGCCGCGCTGTTGTAATCACTGAACGGGATATTCGGGTTGTTGATGTGCGAGAAGCGCACAAAGCTGTGATCGCGCGTGCCAAAGTCCTGATCGAGGCGCAGATCAAAGTGGTAGTAGTTGTTGACTGAGGATCCGTTTGCTGTGTAGTTGTTGAACTGCGTACCAGCCGGGCCTGTATTCGGCATCGGATAGTACTGAATCGCAGCCGCCGCAACTTTGCTGATCAGGTTCGACGGAATCTTGTTTCCCTGAAACGGCTGACGCAGATACGAGCCGTCCGGCTGCAACGACGCCGAATAGGGGTTATAGATGACCGTGCTGAGCGCAGAGAAATCACCTGTGCGCTCGGCTGCTGTGGGTACGGAATCCAACTCAGTTTGCGCGACGGAGTTCTTCGAGTCTTCAAAGGCAAAGAAGAAGAAGCTTCTGTTGTGACCGTCGTACAAGTGCGGAATCCAGATGGGTCCGCCGATCACGCCGCCGTACTGGTAAAGATGCGAACTCGGCACCGGCCCCGAAGAGAAGAACGGCTTGGCATAGAGCGCATTGGTCTGCGTGAAATCAAACAGGCTGCCGTGGAAGTCGTTCGTTCCTGAGCGGGTGACCAGGCTGATCACGCCGCCGGAGAAACGTCCGTATTGCGCAGGCAGCACGCTGGTCTGCACGTTGAATTCCTGCACGGAATCGACGATGGGCGTATATGCAGTGGAGTTGTTGCCGACGTTGTTCTCCGGCAGGATGTTCGTCATGCCGTCGATCTGCTCTTCATTGTTGGCGTTACGCGAGCCTGCGATATGCGGTGTGGAAGCGTTGCCGGTCGTGTTCACGCCGGGAACAAGCACCTCAAGCGAGGTCGGATTCCGTCCATTCAGTGGAAGGTCAAGAATCGTTCTACCCGGAATGACCGTATTGAGGCTGGAGGAATCGACCTCCAACGGCGGTGTGGTGCTGTCCACCTCCACCTGCTGCGTCACGGTGCTCACTGGCATGCGGAAATCGATCGGCGTGCCGACCGAGATGCGAATGATGATGTGCTCCTGCTTGACGGACTGAAACCCGGCAGCCGTAGCGACAGCCATATATTCCGAAGGCTGAACGAAGTTGAAGATATATCGTCCCTGGCTGTCGGAGGTTGTCGAGCGGACTTCGTTGGTCGGTACGTTGGTGATGGTGATCGTCGCGCCGGCGATGGCCGCGCCGGACGAGTCAAGGACCGTGCCGCGGATGGTTCCAGTGGGGCTTTGCGCAAGACCGGCCAGGGTCAGGCAAAAGAGGGAAAATGCGAGCAGTATTTTTTTCATCTGTGCCTCCAAAAAAGTACTTGAGATTCACTCCTGATCAGGAAGAGCGGCTTCCGTCATCGTGAAAATGCAGTACGCCGATACGAATTGATATCGTTATCAGTCCGACAATTTATACGTGAGCGTTTTCGTTTCTGTCAATTGTTTTTTTCAAATCCGAAGACAATCGCACTTGCTGAGAGCTTAGATAATCGATTAACCGCTGATTTTATATGGCTTATATGGTATTCATCGACATTGCCCATGCACATGCAAAGGCATACATGCATCGCTTGCAGAACAACATACGATCGATGTGATATCGTTCTCAGAACTGTTCCTTTCGTCTTACGGCATCCTGCAAATTTTCGCGCAATGCCCCGAAGACAAGTTAGGATGAAGTCGAATGTCTACACGATCCCGCTCCGTAGTCACCATCGCCGATGTTGCCCGCGCCTGTGGGGTTGGCACCATGACGGTCTCACGTGTGATCAACGGCAAGAAGCATGTCAGCGAGGAAATGGCGCGACGCGTTGAGGAAGCGATTGCGCGACTCAACTATCAACCAAACGAAGCGGCGCGCACGCTCAAGGGACGCACTTCCAGAACCATTGGGCTGATCGTACCCAGTCTCAGCGATCCGTTTTTTTCTCAATGCGCCCATGCCGTCCAGCAGGTTGCTGCCGAGCAGGGATATATGACGATGCTCTTCGCATGCGAAGCAAATCGCAGCGTGGAAGCTGAAGAGCTTTCTCAAATGCGCGCCCGCAACATTGCAGGCATCCTCATTGTTCCCTCCAGCGAAAACTCGCTGGAGCAACTCCAGGAACTGCGGCGAAGCGGAATGCCTGTGGTCATGATCGACCGAACCTTTGCTGGAATCGACGCCGGCGAGGTGATGGTGGAAAATCTGGAGGGTGCGTTTCGCGCGACCAACCACCTGATCGATCACGGTCACCGCAGGATTCTGTGCGTGGGTTACGACCGCGAATACAACTCCATCGGCGAGCGCATCGAGGGCTACAAAAAAGCGATGCAGACTGCGGGCTTATCGCAGCAGTACATCCTGGTGAAACGTGGCGTGCCGATCGGCCCGAAGGTCGTTGCTTCTCTGCGCTCAGCCAAGCCGCCGAGCGCAGTCTTTACGCTGAACAACGTGACCTCCGTGGCCGTTCTCAGCGCGTTGAAGCGCGAGGAAATTCGCATTCCGCAGCAGCTTGCCATCATCGGCTTCGACGACTTCGAGCTGGCTTCTCTGCTTGCGGTACCCTTGACCGCGGTACGGCAGCCGGCGACAGAACTGGGCCGCCACGCCACGCGGATGCTGATTGACAGCCTGCGCACCGGCAATGGGGGCGAGAGAATGACCTCGCGCATCGTGCTTCCCACGGAGCTGATACTGCGCCAATCGTGCGGGTGCGAACCGATCTCCCGGATCGCGCGTCCCAGTTGAGTTACACTCTTGCAATTCCAGGGCAGTGAGTTTTCGACTGGCTGGCCAGATGCGCTGGCATCCGCAGCAGCGTGACAAAAAGATTGAGCGCGAAGATTGTGATACCGGCCAGCTCAATGAATGCCGAGACCGGCAGCAGACGCCATGCAGGCGACCAGAGATGCTGATAGGCCAACGGCTCCATGGCCACGCGCAACGCACAGCCCAGATGGAGCAGCACCAGAGAAGCTGTCATCAGCGAAGAACTCCACAGCACGCGCATACCACAGAATGCTGGCAGAATGCGCGGGCCGATGACGAAAACCATGCCTGCGACAAAGCCGACGGTGAGCGCGTGACGGCTAGCGCCCCAGATGCCGCCCGAATGGTCCGCAACGACTGCCAGCGCATCCAGCAAGCAGGAAATCACTAACCAGAGATAAGCAATCCGGATAAAAAACGGAAAGCTATGTGAGATGTTTTGCGTCTTCGCCGGTCGTATAGCGGCATCCCAGACACGGAGCGCATCAATGGAGAGGACGGCCGCGATGAGCAGCAGCGATGCCGAGAGTCCGAGCCACGGCGTGAAGGCAGCGAGCACGCCAGCCGCGACGAAGATGCAGGCAGCGATCAGCTCGCGCCCGTTGGGTTCATCGAATCCCGCGAAGACTGGGAGCCAGCGCGCATTGAAACCCCAGATGGTGGGGACCAGAACGCCCCAGACCGCAAAAACGACAAGCTGCTGATCCAGCACATGCGGCAAAGCAGGCGACTGCGCCGACAGCGCCAGCCAGCACAGGACCGCAAACTGCATCGTGAGAACAATACACAACATCACAGTTCCAAAGACAACCGCTACCATCCACGCGGGTATTGAAGAAGACGCTTCTGTTGCTGGACGATGCTTGCGCACCGCGCGCCAGAAAAGCAGAAACGCGCCGAGCTGCAGGAGCGCAGACGCAGGCAGCAGAAGGGTCCAGTGCCACCCTGAAATTCCACCCAGCCAGCGGAGTGAAACACCCGAAGTCCACAAG
>JAJZDO010000518.1 GCA_021805955.1 Acidobacteriota bacterium | reverse complement strand
GTAGAGCCAAAGCAGGTGCAATCCGGCAGCAGTAAACTATTCTGAGCGGAATCTTCATAAAGCAGAAAATAATCTGAGCATCGCAACGTGTCAACGGTCGTCGCAGTTAGCGCATACTAGGATAGAAGGTTTGCAAGCAGACTTGAAGTTTTCGCACTTGTATGGGGTTTCCAAGTGTCAGCCTTTCGCTCACGCCAGATCATTCTCACTGTAGGAGGATTGTTCTTCTTGAGATTGGTGGTGCTTACTGTCTTTGCGCAGAAAACTTTAAATTGCTGCCCGCAACACGCCCAAAACCAGTCCTCCTCCGCCACTCCATGCAATGCCGCATCAACCGACATCCCCGAGAATCAGACCATGCCCGGCGTGAAGCGCGGCAGTGTGAACGATGTCAATGCGGTCGGCGACCGAAAGATCGGCGGCCGCGGCTTCGGCAACTGGTATTCCACCAATACGGAGATGGGCTGGGGAAGCCAGATTGCCCAGCAGGTACAGAAATCGGCCAAGATCATCCACGATCCTGCAATTGAGGAATACGTCAATCGCGTCGGCCAGAACATCGTGAAAAACTCCGACGCCAAGGTCCCGTTCACTATCAAGGTGATCGACACCGACGAGATCAACGCGTTCGCGCTGCCCGGCGGATATTTTTTCGTCAACTCCGGATTGATCCTTGCCGCGGACAATGAGGCCGAGTTGGCCGGTGCCATGGCACATGAGATTGCCCATGTGGCCGCCCATCACCAGGCGCGGGAGATGACCCGGATGCATTACGCAGATCTCGGCATGGTGCCGCTGGTCATGATGACCGGGTACAGCATGGCGGGGTATGGAATTTATGAAGCGTCCGCCGTTGCGGTCCCGCTCACATTTCTCCAGTTCCAGCGCGACTTTGAAGCGCAGGCGGACTGGCTCGGAGTGCAATATCTTTACAAGGCAGGCTACGATCCACAGCAGCTGATCGCATTCTTTGAAAAGATAGAGGCACTGGAAAAGACCAAGCCGCGGCTGATATCGAAGACCTTCGCCACGCACCCGCAAACGCCCGCGCGCGTGGCCCGCACCCAGCATGAAATTGCGACGATCCTGCCGCCACGAGAAGAATATGTCGTGGACACCTCGGAGTTCCACGCCATTCAGTCACGCCTGACCCGGATGGAGAACCGCCGCCCGGTCAAGAACGGGGTCGGCCCTGCGCAGCCCTCGCTTCGCCGTGTCGGCGCGGAGCCGGACGGATCGGGTCCGGGGAAATAGAACTTCACTTCCGCTAGGAAAACTTCCGTATGATCGCCAACACCCGGCCCTGAATGGCGACTTGGGCCGCCGGCACATAGATCGGCTCCATCTCGTGGTTCGCCGGCTGCAGGCGAACCACATCGCCCTCCAGGAAATATCGTTTCAATGTCGTCTCCGAACCATCGACCAGCGCGACGACAATCTCTCCCTGCCGCGCCGTCTGCGCCTTTTCGACAAGCACGTAATCGCCATGCACGATGTGGTCCTCGCGCATGGACTCTCCGCGGACCTCCAGCGCAAATACCGGCTTGTTGTCCACCAGATCGTTCAGCGACAGAGTTTCATGTGCTTCCATCGCCTCGACCGGCCTTCCGGCTGCAATGCGGCCCATCATGGGAATCTCCTGCAACCCCGACAGTCGACGTTCCGGCAGGACGTCGATAGAGCGGCTGCGATTGTGCGCCCGTTGCAACAGACCCTTCCGCTCCAGATTGGAAATGTGTTTATGCACCGTCGCCAGCGAACTTAGCTCCAGCCCGTGGGCAATCTCGTCGTATGAAGGGGAGTAGCCGCAGCGCTCTACAAAATTCCTGATAAAGTCCAGCACTTCCTTTTGTCGCCGTGTAATCGCCATGGTGGCTCTATATTAGCGAATGAAAGGCGAATGAGCAAGTGGAAAATCGGAAGATAAATATTGTCTGGTCTTTAGATGTCCGGACGTAAACCGCGGGACGTAACCCGCGAGACACAGATCAGCCCAATACCAAAATGGAACACCTCCAAGCCGCAGTTCCGAAACGGATTGCGGCTCCCTTCAGCATGCTGTTCTTTCATTGCTTTCACCCTTTGTTCGCGCGAAGGTAGAGCTGCCTGACAGAGAAAACACTCAGTCCAAACTCACAGGCGCCGGACACGAAAGGACAAAACATGGCAACCTCCCCTTATACGAGCACTTCGAACGCGCTACTGGCGGGTTTCATTCCGCCGCCTGCCTGGATGCACCGAGGAACTCAGGAAACCGGTCCCGCTGCAGCCTCAACCGATACAGGGTTCGATACCGCCTACCCGGTCCTGCAGGACGCTGCAGCCTCCGCGACGGTGGCAGTCCTGCCGCTGGACGCAGCCACCCGTGAACGAGTGTTGTTGGAGCATATGTCGATTGTGCGATTTGTGGCGCGGCGCATCCATGAGCGTCTGCCGCAGCATGTGGAACTGGAAGACCTCGTCAGCGCCGGAGTTGTCGGCCTGATCGACGCATTCCAGAAGTTCGATGCCCGGAAGAATGTCCAGTTCCGCAGCTATGCGCAGTTCCGAATTCGCGGCGCCATTCTCGACAGCCTTCGGGTTTTAGACTGGGGTCCCCGCGACCTGCGCCGCAAAGGTAGAGGAATTGAAGATGCCACGCAACTTCTGACCAGGCAACTGGGACGCAGGCCATCGGAGAATGAGCTGGCCGCCGAACTGGGAATTTCAC
The DNA here is from genome assembly GCA_021805955.1 of Acidobacteriota bacterium. Next base: position 1,234 of record JAJZDO010000518.1, on the reverse strand, counting down.
TCAAATCCTATCAGCAACTGCTCGGAGAATTGAAGGGGCTGGAAATTTCCAGCCTGAATGAGACCCGTTGCGAAGATTCACTGGAAGCGGATATTGCCTACGTACCCGCGGCGCCGGAGGAGGACCCTCTGTTTCGCTGCATGCAAGGTCAGATGTTGGAGCGGCTGGCGGTCGCCGTGACCAGCTTGCCGGAAAGGGAAGCAGCCGTCCTGTCGCTGTACTACGTGGAAGAGATGACGATGAAGGAGATTGGCGCGAAACTTGGCGTGGTCGAGTCGCGGGTATCGCAGATCCACTCCGCGGCGCTGGTCATGTTGCGCCATCGCTTGACCCACAGCCGAAGCGTCGCACGCAAACCTGCCGCTCAGCGGGCCAAGGCGTGCGGCCAGCCATCGCCGCAAGATTCCAGAGTGTCCAGGAAGCCGGCGATGATTCCATCCGGCTTGCTGGCCCGGAAAGCCTCCACCTCTGCAGCGAGGAGCGGTCGCTGGACTGCGAATCTTTAGCTCAGGCGCTTTTCTCCACTTCCGGACTGGCGGGCTGCTGCTGGGTCATGCAATGCATGGCGCCCAGGCCCCAGATGAAGTCCCCGCTATGAATGCCGACGATGGAGTGGCGCGGAAATAGCTCCGCCAGAGTGTTCAGTGCGATGCGGTCGTTGGCATCGTTGAAGGTCGGCGCCAGCACCAGGCCGTTGGCGATATAGAAATTTGCATAGCTCGCGGGCAGGCGCTGGCCTTCAAAGATGACCGGAGAAGGAAGCGGCAACTCCACGATCCGGAACGGACTGCCTTCCAGCGAGCGGGCAGTGCGCAGCCGTTCCAGGTTTTCCTGCAAAGGGAAATGGTTTTCATCGGCGCGGTTCGGCTCGACAGCGGCCACAATCGTGTGCGCATCGACGAAACGCGCGATGTCGTCGACGTGGCCGTGGGTGTCGTCGCCTGCGATGCCGCGATCGAGCCAGAGGACTTGGTCGATGCCAAGACAATCACGGAAGCACTGCTCCAGTTGGTCGCGCGAAACGCCAGGATTGCGCTGTTGGACTTCGCTGAGCAGGCACTCTTCCGTGGTCAACAATGTGCCTGCGCCATTCGCATCGATACTGCCGCCTTCCAGCACGACGCGATGCCGCGTTCCATCGGCCAGTGCGATTTCCGGACGCCATGCCGGCACATCGAGCAGCGCAGCCACCTGTGTCGGAATTTTGTCGTCCCGCCGCCAGTTGTCATACTTC
>JAJZDO010000638.1 GCA_021805955.1 Acidobacteriota bacterium | reverse complement strand
TGCAGGATCAAGAATTTCTACCTGCCCCTGATCACGCAGCGACTTGACCCAATCCTCTAGCAATCCATTGACGTGTTGCTGCAGTAAAACCTCCTGAATGCGGTCCGAGACTGTCTTGAGCGGAGGCGCATCGGCGGGGTTGTGATACTGCGGCAGCAACGTCTTCCGATAGTACTCGTCAATCTCATCCGGAGAGATGCGAATCCCACTGCGGAAGCGTTGTTCAATAAAGCCCAGCACCGCGTAGCGATTTTTCCAATAAGCAGCCACCTGCTCCGGAGTCAGATCCAAACCGGCCAGAAATGTAGTCCACCCTATACTGCCCATGCAGTCTGTCAACCTACAGCCAGGCAGGTCTTGTCGCAGTCCGATCAGGCTTTGTTCCACTTCTTTGGGATCAGGATTGAGCTGGGACGGATCTTCAATGCGAATCTGCTGTTCGATGAGCAAGCGAGTAATCAACCGCTCCAGCGCTGCTGAGGCGGAGTTGTCCTGCTGGTTGCCGCCAGGCAACAGATGCACCAGTCGCATCTCTTCATCCACGTCACTGTTCAGCACTACCTGTTGATTCACCACAGCAACAACAGCATTCAAACGATGCATCGTTGCATTGTCGTCAAGCTGCGAAGCAATGGGAGCCTGTTGCCCAATCATCATTGGAGCAGCGAGTAACCAGAGCGCACAAAGTGCGAGTTTCATACTCCTCATCGCCGAATTGGTCATTCTTTGCATCAGAAGCTTTGCCCTAAGCTGAAAAAGAAGTTGAAATGCGAGCCTTCGCCCACATACGGATTCGTCAGCTCCACCTTGTTAATGGCGTCATACGTCACAGGATAGATCGGAGGGTTCAGATTGTAACTGAAATCCACGCGAATCGGTCCAACAGGAGTTCGATAGCGCAAGCCCAACCCAACAGCGTGAGAAAAATAATTGAACGTGCAGCTTCCCAGTTGTCCCGTTGAGGTCACCGGCCCGGACAATGGATTCTGCGCCGTGATGGGCGCAAGATTGCGGCATCCCGCGCGATTCTGTTGTCGAAAGCGGAGGAAGCTGGGCCAGACATCGGAAGCATTGGTGAAGACATTGCCCATATCGTGGAAAGGGACAAAGCTCAGAGAAGTTCCGAAGTAGGGCAATGTGGGAGGAGGCAGTCGAAGTTCCAGACTGTTGACGAAGACACCCGCCCCGCCGATGGGAAATCCCGTTTGCGGATCGCGTGGACCGGCGGCGTTGATGCCAAATCCACGATGGGAGTTTGCTCCACCCGCGTAGAGTCTCTCCGGTAGCGGAATCAACTCATCGGCAGGGTTACCATACGCGCGTTCCTGTCCATAGCGCGTGTTGCGAGCAAAGACGATGCCCGTGCGACCCAGCTCATAGTAGCTCGAGTTCGACGTGTCTACCTGATTGAAGTTTGCCTGCGAAGAAAAGGTCGAGGTAGAAAGAAACTCCTGAAAGCTGGTATATGTGCCGCGATGCGCATCCAGAGGTGCGTCTCGTGTATCGCGAATCCATGTAACTCCCGGCCCGCCCACGCGAACCGCCTGCGCCAGCAGCGGAATATCCGTGATGGGAACCTGAACGCTGTTTGCATTTACCTTGACTCGGCGAAAGACTAACTGATACTCCAGCGTGTTTGCCCGGCTGAGTAGTTCATGGTCACCGAAGAAATGCTGGGTCATGGCAAAAGTGGCTTCGAGTGTAGATGCACTGTATGTTACAACGTCCTGACTGTTGTTATAACCACCGGAGATCAATAGCTCCAGGTTGCGATTATTGCGGAATCGCGGCGATTGAAAGAGCAGATCAATCTGCTGCTCCAGCAGGCCATAATGGCCGCGGATGGAAGCCGTCTGGTCGCGTCCGAAAAGATTGGTGCGGCTCAACTCCACGAGCACGCGCGGGCTGGCTCCCACAGTGCCGTTGGGATTGCTGGTCGGTGATCCGTTTACGGTTCCTGTCTGTAACTCAAAACCTGCGCCATAACTCAGATCCCAGCGCCGGGCTTCAATCGTTTGCAACAGAACTGTTTTGCGTGGCAACTCACCTTGCGGATCGAGAACCACCGGATTGACCTCACTGAACAGAGCAAGATCGTAAAGATTGCGCTGTGTATCCAGCAGGGCAGACTGGTTCAGCGGATCGCCGGCATGAATCGTGACCGCATGCACGATGGTGGCTGGACGAGTGAAGTGCAGCCCCGTAGTGATCACGTTGCGAACAAAAACCTGTTCTCCTTCATGGACGTGAAAGACCACATCCACCTCGTCTTTCTGGGACTTAGCCAGCGATTCGGTTACCTGCACATCAGACTGGTCAAAACCCTTGCTCAGGTAATACGTCCGCAGAGTATCGCGATCCGAGGATAAACTGTGCGGCGAAAGCGGCTGCTCCGGAGTGGTATTCAACAGCGGCTTCAGCTCATTTCCTGGGATCTTTTCGTTACCGACTATCTGCACGGATCGAACACGCTGTTGCGGACCTTCGTCGATCACATACGCCACCTGAAGTGCAACCTGTTTCTTGCTGCCATGTGACAGTGGGAGCTTTCCCTGCTGATCCTGATCAGTGATCTGCGGTTTAACCTCGATGGCGGAGAATCCGTTATTTTGGTAGATCGCCTTCAGCGCAGCAACATCACTCAGCACGAGTTGCTGATTATACAAACCCTGCTTGTCAAATGGATTTGCAGCCGTCACGCTTAGTAGATCGCTCAGTGTACGGCGATCAAAGTAATGAGCACCGACAACGGAGACGCGCGTGACCTTATGTCTGGCTCCAAGCGTGACATGATATGTAATTCTTACTTTGCCGGAGCGCGCATTCTGCTCCACTTCAGAAAGCCGGTCATGACGGACCTTTACATCAAAATAGCCTCGCTTCTGGAAGTAGTTTTCAATGCGCAGATTTCCTTCATTGAGCAGGTCTTCATCCACGGCTGCTTCCTGGTAGACCGGCACCAGAGCGCGAATGCGCTCTGCACTCAGATGCGCGCCATCCAGAACCACCTGCACCACAGGACCGCGATTGGCTACAAACTTGTAGTCGACCAGATTTCTGGCCGCATCATAACTCTGTGACTCCAGCTTGACATCCGCTTCCAACCTATCCTGCTTGCGATACTCCCGAAGGAGGCCATTCATCGCCTTGCTACTGGTCTCCGGACCCACGCGCATTCCGCTATGGAGATGCGTATAGCGCTCCAGATCAGCCGAGTCGATTCCGCTATCGCCAACCAGCGAAATTGTGCCCGTGCGGGCCTGATTTCCCGGCACAACGGTGAAGGCTATATTGACCAATTGTTGCCGCGGGTCTGGCGTGACAACGTGGTGAATGGTGGCCTGTTGAAAACCAAGCCGCACCAACTCCAGCTTCATTTCGGCTTCGCCATGCTCCAGCCGCTTTTCTGAGAATGGTGTACCCGGCGTCAATCGACTGGCGCGCAACAGCAGCGAATTACTATTGGCTCCGCGAGCACCAATCACGCTGAGCGTTCCAATGAAAGGCCGTGGATGCCCGCGAAACTCCAGCACGATCCCTCGCTGCACGCGACGACCATAGAGAGCAAGCGAATCATACAATCCTGTTGCAAACAAACGTCGCAGGCTGTCGTCGATTGCCTGAATGCTCAAAGGCTTGCCGGGCTGCTGCTCCAGCGTGAGTGGCAGCGGCGCAATTCGATCCCGATCAACGCCCGTGAAGTCGATGCGGACGACGAGCAGCCCTTGCCAGCGCCGGAGCCTTCGGTCTCCGCTTAGAATGTTGGCAGGGTCTGCGGTCTTACGCGTTGCATCGGGTCCAACGGCGACCTTCAGTGGCGAGATTTTCTCCGGATACTTCACGGTCTTAGGAATACTCTGACCGATAGCCGAACACACGGCGCCAAGCAGGAAGCAGGCGGCAGCGACGAGGAAGCCGCGCTGCCCGAGATGCGGCCACGCGAACGCCCGCGGATG
>JAJZDO010000850.1 GCA_021805955.1 Acidobacteriota bacterium | reverse complement strand
ATAGAAGTCTGGCGCTGGGTGACGAAGGTGCAAGCTATCTAGCTAGCGGCTAACTTCCCGACTGTCGTCTTTCGGGTCGGGTACGAAGCGATAGCCGATGCCGCGCACAGTTTGCAAATGAACGGGATGAGCAGGATCGTCTTCGAGATAGCGGCGCAAGCGAACGACAAAGTTATCGATGGCCCGTGTATCGGTATCCTCATGTAAATGCCAGACCTTCTCCAGGATCTCGCTACGGGAGATGGCCCGTTCCGGGTTGTGCACGAGATAGCGTAAAAGTTCCACCTCCATCATTGTCAGCCGCACTTGCTTGTCGGCGGCACGCAGCTCCAGCAGCGAAAAGTCGATGGTCTTGCCGTCGAAGGTATATTCATCCACGGCCTGCAACTCTGCGTCGGAGGCCTGGGGGCGAAGCCACTGAGAACGGCGAAGCAGACTGTTCAACCGGGCCAGCAGAATGGAAAGTTCAAAGGGCTTGGGGAGATAATCGTCCGCCCCAGCGGCAAACCCCTCCAACACGTCCTCCGGTCTTCCGCGCGCTGTCAGCATCAGGACAGGCGTGTAATTCTGCGCGGCACGCATCGCGCGAGCAACGGCAAATCCATCCATCCCTGGAAGCATTACGTCCAGGATCACTGCATCGAACGGGGAGCATTGTTTTAACAGCAGATCGACTGCAGACTCACCATCCCCGGCGACAGCGGCCCCGTACCCCTCAGCCTGAAGATTGAAAAGCAATCCCTGGGCGAGGTGCGCCTCGTCTTCGACAATCAGAATGCGGCTCCCTGTTCTCTCGCCTGATTTGTGAGCGGCTGCAGCGTTGCGCGAATTCACTTCGTCTTTGCTCACGAATCTCCTTGTCTACTCTACGAATGCAGCAACCGTGGCAATTGGACTGTGATCGTTGTTCCTCGACCTTCGCCATCGCTGGCGGCGCTGGCATCGCCGCCATGCTGTCGTGCAATCGTCCGAACCAGGAACAGACCCAACCCGGTGCCCTTGGTGCGCAACACGGTCAGACTGGGCACGCGATAGAATCGCTTGAAAATCCGCTTCAAATGCGCATCCGGAATGCCGATGCCGTTATCGGTCACCCGCAGGACCACCCAGGCATCGTGCTCTACGGTCAGTCGAACGCGAATCTTCGGATCCTTCGGAGAGTATTTCACGGCGTTGTCGAGCACATTCATAATGGCCGCCCGCAAATCTTCCGGGTTTCCCACGACGATCATGGACATGCCGCTGGTTTCATTCAAGAACTCGATTGTGCCGAGCGGCAAGTGGTTTCGCAGCGCCACCACCTGACAGGAATCTTCTACCATTTCTCGGATATCGACTCGAATGCTGATGTCGTCGGGCCCGCGTTGGCCAACTTCACCGGCCTTCAGCACCTGCTCCACCGTTGCCAGCAATCGCTCGCTATCGTCGATCATGATGCGATAAAACTCCTGCCGTTTTTCCTCGCTCAGGTCGCGCCGCTGCAGGGTTTCAAGATACAGGCGGATGGAGGCGATCGGAGTCTTCAATTCGTGCGTGACGGCGTTCAGAAAGCTGTCGTGGCGCTCGTTGCGGCGTATTTCTCGTACCAGGAAGATGGTGTTCAGTACCACACCCGCAATCAGGATCCCAAAAAAGAAAACGCCGAGAACCAAAGGAACAATTTCATGCCAGTTGAGGATGACCCAGCGGACATTTAACGCAATCGCGAGCACTACCAGGCAGGCGCCTAGGGTGATGAAGAAGGCGATGGTTCCGCGGCGGCGCGTGATCTTTTGCATATTCGTTGAACTTTCTTCAGGCAAACGAAAAGCCTGACGGCAGTATAGAGCGGATTTCCTTGAAGAAATCGCTCCAGCCGTCAGGCTTAAGGGCATGAGAGGAACGCAAGCTTTTTACGAGGGCTGTACGCCTGCTGGACGAGGATCGTCGGGATCGAATTGAGCCACCTTGATCTGACGCGCCAGGCCGAGCTTTTTCAGCAACCAGATGCCATAGTAATTAGGATCGAATTCATACCAGGCCAGTCCATGCCGCGCCGATACAGGGTGCGCGTGATGGTTGTTATGCCATCCCTCGCCACCGGTCAGCAGCGCAACCCACCAGCTATTGCGGGAGTCATCACGAGTCTGGAAGCGACGTGAACCCCATAGGTGGGTCGCGGAGTTGACCAGCCACGTTGCATGAAGCCCAATGGTGACGCGGAGAAATATTCCCCACAGAACCCACTGCCATCCGCCAATCGCCAGCAGGACCACCCCCTCAACAGTCAAGGGGACCCAATGGTACTTGCTCAACAAGACATAAAAGCGGTCCTTCGCAAGATCGGGCGCGTAACGGGCCAACATCGCGGTCTCCGTGTGCAGGGCCTTACCTTTCAGAATCCAGCCAGCGTGGGCCCACCATCCGCCTTCCGTGGGTGTGTGCGGATCGCCGACATGGTCGCTGTACTGGTGATGCACGCGATGGGTAGCGACCCAGAACATTGGTCCGCCTTCCAATGCGGTGGTGGCGAAAATGGCCATCAGATATTCGACCCATTTGGGAACTTTGTAGCCGCGATGCGTCAACAGGCGGTGGTAACACATGCCGATGCCGACATTGATTGACAGTACATAAGTCACGACGAAGACCGCCAGCGCGCTCCAACTGAAGAAGAAGAGCGCGGCAATGGCGCCGACATGAAAGAGGGTCAGAAAAACGGCGGTCGTCCAGGTCACACCATTGTCTTGGGTTGCGCGACCCAACACCGGGAGCGATGGCTTTCTGTGCGCTGCGACGGTCGGCTTATACACAGGGACGGCAACCGGAGTACCTACAAACGATGCCTCGACGGTCTCGATCATTGTGGGAGGAAGGGAGGAAGTCTCGATGGTATTCATCGCGACGACTTCATTGGACATGGGAGCCACACAGTACCTCAAGAGAAAGTATGAAATTGCTTATTCTTCCAAGGCTAGCAGTGGGGTAGACAGGCGAGTGTAAGACTTTTGTAATTGCCTTTGGATGAAGATGTTTTTCGTCTGCAACCTGAGCGGAATCGCGTTTAACACTTGCGCGCACGATGAAAATGTGAAGAATTTGACCTGCATCCAGGACAGAACCGAAATGATTTGATACGGTGGAACTGCTGTGACAATTCCACGGAAAACCATTCGAACCCATTGCACGCGCCTGTTAGTTTATCTTTTCGTTTCCGGCTTAACATACGCGCAAAGCACCACGCCTGCTGTGCGAACGGTTCCTCTGCCCAGCAGCAAGATGTTGATCGAACCGGTGCCCGGCGCTCCGCAAAAGACCAACAGTCTTCCTATGGCGATGGCGATTTCTCCAGACGGCCGCTACGTTGCCGTCGTGAATGCCGGCTATGGGACGGCGGAATCCAAGGGCGAGCAGTCCGTTGCCATCCTGGACGTAAAATCGCACAGGCTGCTGGACTTTCCCAATCCTCATACGCGTAAGAGCGCGCTGCAAACGCTGTACTCGGGCATCGCTTTCGGTAGCGACGGCCAGCATCTGTACGTCAGCATCGCCTCTCTGACACATCCGTCGCCGGATGGAAAACGAGCTGTGGGGAATGGCATTGTTGTCTATCGCTGCGTCGATGGTCGGGTCACTGAAGAGAAAATACTGCCCATCCCGTTGCAGCAACTCGCGGATGGCAAGCGGCAGAATAAAATGGGCGCTCACTCACTGCCCGTAGGCATGGCGAATCCGTACCCTGCAGGATTGACGGTGGTGCATGGACCGGATGGCGATCGCCTTCTGATTGCGGACAACCTCTCCGACGATGCACTGCTGATGAATGTATCCGACGGAAAGATTCTTTACCGCTTCGATCTCTCCACTAGTCATACGGTACCCGCCTCATATCCGATTGCAACGGTTGCTACCCAGGATGGTAAGCGTGGATTTGTGGCGCTTTGGAACGCTTCGGAGGTTGCCGAGCTGGATCTGGTC
>JAJZDO010000352.1 GCA_021805955.1 Acidobacteriota bacterium | reverse complement strand
TATGGAGCAGCAATGCACACAGTGCTTTCTTCAGCGAGCTTCCCAACCGGTGCGCGGCGGGCAAAGATTGTGGCCACGATCGGGCCAGCGAGCAATTCGGAAACAGTTTTCCGCGGTCTGGTACGCGCGGGAATGGACGTCGCCCGATTGAATTTCTCTCATGGCACGCATCAGGAAAAAGTTAAATTGATCCAGTTGATCCGCCGCGTGGCCGCGGACGAGGGCAAGACCGTCTCCATCCTTGCCGACCTTCAGGGGCCAAAGATCCGCACCGGCAGGCTCAAGAATCGCCTTCCTGTCCCGCTGAAGACAGGCCAGCAACTGACCATCACCCCGCGCGATGTTCCCGGAACACCCGCAGTGATCGGCACTACGTTCCCAACCCTGGGAGAAAATCTGGAAGAAGGCTCGCACCTTCTGCTTTCCGATGGACTGATCGAACTGAGAGTCCGGCGCATCCGTGGAACGGACGTGGTTTGCGAAGTGATCAACGGCGGTCTGCTGGGCGAATACAAGGGAATCAACCTGCCTGGGATCGCGGTCCGCGTTCCTTCCCTGACCCCGAAGGATGAAATCGATCTCGCGTTTGCCATCAATCAGGGCGTGGACATGGTTGCCGTGTCGTTCGTGCGCACGGCGGAAGATGTGAGACTCGTCCGGCATCGGGTGGCCGCATTGGGCGCGGAGACCTGGATCATTGCCAAGCTGGAAAAGCCGCAGGCGATTGAACAGTTGGAAAGCATTCTGGAAATGTCCGACGGCGTGATGGTGGCGCGCGGGGACCTGGGCGTCGAAATGTCTCCAGAGAAAGTGCCGGCCATCCAGAAGCTGGTGATACGGCGTGCCGCGGAGTTTCGTAAGCCGGTGATCACGGCCACGCAGATGCTGGAATCGATGATTGAAAATCCCCGCCCGACGCGGGCCGAAGCCAGCGATGTGGCCAATGCAATTTATGACGGCACCGACGCGGTCATGCTTTCCGCGGAAAGCGCAGCCGGGAAATATCCCGTGGAAGCGGTCGCAATGATGGCCAAGATTGTCGCCGAAACGGAAATGCAGATTCGGGTGGAAGCGCTGCCGTACCCCTATCGCGTGAATCGGGGCTTATCGATTCCTGAGACCATTTGCGAGTCGATGGCGCACGCCGCGGAGGATCTCGACCTGGCGGCCATCGCCGTTTTCACGGAAACCGGCAACACGGCGCGCCTGCTTTCGAAATATCGTCCGGCTTCGCCCATTTTCGCGTTGAGCAGCGCGGAGAAAGTCATCCGCCGCATGTCGCTGTTGTGGGGAGTGGAGCCGGTGCAGTGCCATAAACTTCTCACTACGGACCAGATGGTAGACACGGCTGAGCGTCTATTGTCTGAAGCAGGCTATATTCGGGAAGGACAGATTCTGGGCATGGTCGCCGGAACGCGCACCAAGACGGGATCGACCAATTTCCTGCGGCTGCACACGGTCGGCGACATCGACCTTCCTTCCCGCCGCCGTGCCGCTGCAACGCGGCCGAAGAAAAAGAAGGCGAAGCCAGCACGGCAGGCGGCTTCGACAGTCCCCACAGCGTAGGAGTGCTCACTGTTCCCGGTTTGCGGATGTCATGACCTCCCACCCTTTGTGCAAAAGACGCGCAAAGGGTTGGGTACCCGGCACTCGTTCGCGGAGTAACCACGAAGGCTGTGGGCAGAATTCCAGGAGGTTGCGGGCGCGTAATGATGTATCGGCTACCTGCGCTCAAACCCGATCTGACGGAGCAGATGTGTCAAAGCATCGGGCCACAGGAGGGCAGCATTCGTGTAGCCCACTCTGCCCCAAGTGCATGTTCCTTTAGTATGCCCGCACTTGAGATATAGGAACTCGTGAACGAAGCCGTCTCTTTGTGATCGCGCCTGGAAATCGGTCACCGGTGTTGATTTTCCTTTCGGCCTTTCATCCGCGAACCGGGTCCGCAGTCGCAACAGAACGGGAGTCCAGTCATAGGAAGAGAAACCCCAAATGTGGTCTATTTCCAGGATAAGCGCATCGTGCCTGCCGAATGTAGCATCAGCGAGAACCTTGCAGGACTCAGCCCGCGCTGGAATTTGATGTTTCTCAATCACCGCGCGACAGAGCGTGCGTCCAGACATCTCCCAGGGCATTCCGTCCTGTTTGGCGGGTTTGATCTTCTCTTCTTGCTCTGTGATCTTGTCGCCGAGCACACCGGAAATCGTTACTTTACCCTCAAAGTGGTACTTGTCACTTTTGCATGAGTAGACAGCGAACATGGTTTCCTCCTCGGTAGCATTCTACGCCTGGCGGGTAGCCTAGCAAGCATTCTGTTGGCTTGACTGGGGCGGCAATTCAGGAACGCACCACCTGGATTTATGGAATCGTTTCAGTCCCTTCTGTCTGCCAAAGATCGATTGAACAAGCGGAAGAGATTAGGTAAAGTTAATTTACTCAGCACATTGAGATCGTAGTGATGACAGAATCTCCTCGCCAAGCTGAACCCCCGCTATCCACCGACAATAAGCAGCAGAAAAAAATCCCTACAATAGCTATTTCGTTTTTCGTTATTGCCGGCATAATTTTAATGATTTTGGCTCTGGATTCTATATTCAGAAGTACTGACCATCAGGAACAAAATAACACCACGGTCACGACCGTCTCGCCGAGTACCACAGATCAGGCACCTAGCCGGGCCGCTCCATCGGCAACATTCGCACCATTACATTTCACCTCTTCCGGGCGATTGCCAACAGAGTTCCACGGTATGCAACTCGGCATGTCAGTCGCCGAGGCGATTGCAGAGGATCCCGACCTGAAGTCCTGCCTCGGAGGCCCAACGGCGGATAAGAGCGCAACACCCTGCACTCTCTCCGATGGCTTTTCTTTGATTACAGTTTTTTCACAAGGTAGGTTGGTGGAGATAGATAGCGAAGTAAGGAACATTAGTCCGGAGGATGCAGCTTTATTCAACACCAACACCCTCAATCAACTCGGCAAGCCCGATGTAAATGTTTACGAAGGGTCTTCCACGGATGCGTGGGTATGGATTGATGGGGATGTCCGAATTCGATATACGAATTCTGGAAATGACAGCACTCTCATTGGTCGCTCTGGTCCACGGACTGTAGACATAACCCTGGTCATTTACCCGGCAATGATGGCAATGATCCGCGCTGATAAGAATTCAAACAGCTTCGCGTCGAAAACGGAGGCCTTGATGCTGGAGCAGGACTGGAATGCGTCTCCGCTAGACTTGAGGACGCTTCCAAGGAATGTATCCGGCCTGGAATTATCGATGACTCCATGGCAGGTGCGTTCGATCCTCCCAGGCATTGAAATCAATACTATTTCAGAAGATGAGGCAATCGGCGAATTGAAAACGGCTAAAGTCGATACCTCGGTTAGCTTTTGGGATGGGCGCGCGATGGCCATAAGTAAATCTTGGTATGACGTTCCCACTGACCAGCTTCCACAGATACGTGCGAAGTTGCTCAAAGACTATGGAACCGTGCGTCCGCTGCCGCCAATCATTCCGGGGGCCCCGGAGATCTTCAGTTGGGAAGATAACGAAACACAGATCCTCTTCTATTTGTGGCTCAAAGGGAAGGGTGAACGCCCTGAGGTTGATGCGTGGTTTACGGACAGACGATTAGCTTCCTTGAAGGCGGCTGCAGAGGCAGCCGCGAACCCTCCAAAATTCGAAGCTGCCCCAGAAACGCATTCGTTTTTCTAGTTGGAGACTGAGTTTTTTGATCCCAAACTCACACAATGCGAAAACAGGGCGCGTGATCTGATATGTGGGTTAGAAATTTGGCAGGTAGCCCATTCGACTACGGTCAGGGTAGGCTTGAACGGGCCACCCAGCCCTCCGGCAAACGTCCTACAATTGATTCCCATGGGATATATCCGCGTTCTTTCCGATCAGGTAGCCAATCAGATCGCCGCTGGAGAAGTGGTGGAGCGGCCTGCCTC
>JAJZDO010000215.1 GCA_021805955.1 Acidobacteriota bacterium | reverse complement strand
ACTCTCTGGCGGCAATCAGCAGAGAAAGCACCAGCACTGGACCACCCGCATCGGAGACAATGCCGGCCGTCGCCATCGCGGAAGCTGGAATCGCCAGCAATACCGTGAACGGCACACCCCACAAAACCCTCTTCCCGCGCAGCCCGCTGATGGGCAGCGCAGCGCAAATCGCCAGCAGCCAGCCGCAGACAATGCCCTTGCTCAGCAGCAGCGCCGAAACAGGAATTCGAGCAGTCAGTAGATCGATAACCGGCGTCTGGTATTGGCGGGACGCGCCGAAGTCGCCGTGCAGCCATCCTTCCAGCGCCTTCGCTGCAATCACGCTGACCGGCTGTTGTCGAGCACTTTCCATCTCCATCTTCGCCTGCGCCACCTGCGCATATCGCGCATCCATCTCACGTGCATCGGAAAAGAATCCGGGAGCAAAACGCACTAGCAGAATGGTTCCCACCGCGGCAAAAAGCATAAGCAGAAGAGTTCGCATCATACGCGCTGCCATCGTAATCAGCAGGCGCATAATGCCTCTCCCCGTGAAAGGCGTCTCACGCAACTCGAAGAGCGGACAGAGCGAAGTCGGAATCGAAATGAATCCACGCGCATCGTCTCCCGCCTTCCATCCGCCGCTCACTGCGCCGCGATTCGGATGTGTCTTGCCATGTCCTCCACAAAGAGAATGCCGGCAAAGACAAGTTCATCCGTCATTCTTCATTTCGACAGAATGACGCACAGCTCTTATCTCTGCATCGTTTCGAGACAGTCGGCGAGTTTTCACTCACCCCTCAAAAGCAGCGCTGACGTATCCCGTCGAAAACGCAAAGTCTTCGACGAAACAGACTCTGGATGCAACGCGCTCTCCGCGAAACACGCTGTTGCTCAGCGCGAATGTGATGCTGATATTTTTTTGCCTGCGCTCGCCGTGGGCAGGCGTGAAAGCAGGCTGGCGAGGTTGATGCGATAGAGGTGTTGCGAGGCGGTCAAGGCAAGCAGTTCCTGCTGATCAGGAACGAAATGGGCTGCGATGACAGCCTGATCGAGCATAGAGTGAGCCACGCAACGGCCACTCGCCGCGTCGTAGATATTCAATTCCTGGAGCCGGTCAGTCGAAGCCATAAGGCCCAGCGAATTGTCACCGGCCAACGCGCGTCCAAAAAATGCAAACTGGCGCTTTCCCGTCGCCACTTGATAGACCGTGGTTTCGTTGTGGATGCCATAAACCGCCAGCATGGTTCCGAAGAGATCCGCGGAGTGATATTCGCACAGGCAGTCCGGCGCAGTGAGCTGCGGGCTGAAGATCTGATGCTCAATCTTTCCCGTGCGGTTGGAGATCACGGCGACGACGGTCCCGAATGGATAGATATGGGCCATCTTTCGCTGATCCGAGGTGTAGATCAATTTACCGTTGCCGCTCCAGCCGTTGAAACTGGTAACAAGCAGCGAGTGGTCTTTATCGACGGCAACAAACTGCGGCGCGCCCTGAATATAGGTCTTCGACCAGAGTTTCGCGTGAGTTTTCGCATCCTGCGCATCCAGGCGCACGTACTGGCCATAATCCTGATAGACATCGGTTGGCATGAAGGAAAAGGAGACATCTCCAACCTGCATGGGATACAAAAACGGATTTGTGGTGCGGGTGATCTCGTGGTCCGTGGTGTTGGCATGGAGGTCTCCGCTGCTATCGATGGTCGCGGTGTAAAACGGCTGCGGAGTTGCAAGCCGCGCTCCGGTGCTGCTGTCCCACACGGCAGCGCGCGCAGGATTGGAAACCGTCACGTAATGTCCGTCCGGACTGAAGACGCTCGTTTCGACCGCGGTCAGGGGAGTGTGCGGCAGAGTTACCTTCCGAATCTCCCCGTTCAGGGAACCGATGGCAACCCCGCCCGCAGGCAGCTCATACGCTACCTCCCTGCCCAGCAGATCGACTGCACTGTCAGGAAATTCATCCTGAATCTTTTCGCTGGCTGGATCGATGAGAGCGACGGCGGAGTGAGCAAGCGGCCCGAAGAGCAGATGATTGCTGTCTGCCACTGAGCGAAGCACACCGTAAGGCAACTGGAATTGGCTCAGCTTCTGCCCATCGGGGAAGGTTGAATAACACATCTTGAATAGCTGATTCCAAGCTCCGGTTCGGAATGACCAGTCACAGGTGGAGAGCATCTTCGAGCCGACAAAGACAAAGCGCTGCTGTCGCAGATCGCCAAGCACGCCATCCAGATGCACAGTCTGCTTTTGCGTCAGATCATAGCTCATCGCAGCCAATCCAGACGTGGCGACGAAATACCGCCCGTCGCGCGACCAGCGCATGGTGGCCTGAATCGGAGTATTCTTAAAATTATCAAAGAAGTCGTGCTTCTGGTAGAGCATCTTCCCGTTAACGATGTCGGCCAGCTTCAACCAGACCGTCTTCCCGGTCAGCGTAAAGTAGGGGCTGACGCAGGCCATCGCCGTACCGTCTGGAGACAGACTTGTCTGCGTGCATCCTGCGTAGTCCACAAAGTCCTGAATGCTGGTGGGCTCGCCGGTAGCGATCTTCCACTTCTCCACGTGCATATCGTTGTAGTGGAAGACCACGCTCTGCGAGTCCGGCGTGAACTGAGCTTTCTCGGCCTGGAAAGCGTCGATGGAAAACAAAACCTTTGCTGGGTTGGTCAAAAGCACATGAATCTGAAAGCCATCCTGAGCCAGCGCATATTTTCCATCCGGGCTAAGCATCAAACGCTTCAGCACCGGCGCAATCGGCTGCAAAGCGACGGATTCAAGGCCCGGCGTCGGTGCAATAAAGGGATCGATTCGCTGTTCTCCAATTGCCTGCTGGAAGCGCTGAAAAGCTCGTGAGTCAGAAGGATGATCCCGATAGCAGCCCTTTGGCAGCGAAGCGACAACTTTCCTGGCCATGCGCACCCGCACGCTGATAATCGGCGTCAACTCGAATACGTCTGTCAGGAAGTTTCCAGTGTAGCCGCCATTGTCATTGATGCGATCCAGAAATTCCGAGAAGACCTGGGGATTGAAGTGAGCCTGAATCATCGCGTACAGGCCTACCCGGTCTGCCAGCACCTCGTCATCGCGCTGCTCATCGAATGAGAGATACGCAAACTCATCGGAGGGCATATTCAACATGCGCTCGAATTTATTTTCCACATCCGCGCGGTCGCCCAGATGCTTCACATCCATCGTGCTTTCCATGAAGCGCGTCACCGCAGAGGCAGCGTGATGAATGTAGATTCTGCCGATCTCCTGCGCCAGCATGGCCGCCAGTTCGTCTTCGCTTTGTGCGTCCATGATCAGCTTGCGGCTGATGTAAACATGGCCGCCAGCCAGCGAAAAGGCACGGAGATAGGGCGACTCGAAGATACGGAAGGTGTAGTGGATAGGCGTGGGTGGAAGCTGCCGGATCAAGCGCTGTCCGAGTTCGTCCAGATACTGGCTCTGGTCGCCTGGCAACAGAATGTACCGCGGCTCAACCATATCGGCCTGCGCATCACCGAGCCACTGCTCCTGCTGATCGGAAAAGATGTCGGGGCGATGGACGCGCAGCCTGGGCTGAGGAATGGAGCAGGGCGAGGAATACGCCCAGGAGCGACCGGCGAACAGAGTAAGCAGAAAGAGCGCAACAAGCTTGAGTTTCATGCAGCTTCCGGGACACAGCAAGTCGGAATCATCGTACTCGAAGAGCGCAAAGTGCTGCAATGGCTCAGCGCTTCGACCTCCGGACACCGTTACCACGCGGGCGTAACAGCTTCTGGTGCCGCATTATCGCAGCTCGCCACAAGCCATGCTACTCTTGACCGCTTTTGCGATCTCGACAAATTGCGTCAGCACCGCTTGTCCGGCGGGGCTGAAACAGGTCGCGTCTGGCTTCCACTCGGTTGGGGGAACACGCGTTAGTTGGAGATTTGACCTGTAAGATTCAGATCGATCGCAACATCGTTCTCAGCCTTCCAGAACATGAAGCTCGGAG
>JAJZDO010001024.1 GCA_021805955.1 Acidobacteriota bacterium | reverse complement strand
AGATGGTCGAATATCTTCGAGCCACGCGCGATCAGGTCCAGATGACCGTTCGTCAGCGGATCGAAGGTGCCGGGATAGATGGCGCGGACAGTATTCACGACAACTGGATTGTATGGGGATGAAGGGAGGTGTGCAACGGGAGTTGCCGGAAGCCAGCTGGCGGCCATCGTGATGGCCGCCGTCAACGTGAATGCGATTCACTGGCGAAGAAGCTACTTCTTTGCCGCCGCCTTCACTACGTCTTGTGCGCTCGCCGCGCCATTGACCGGCACGGGCGGTATTTCGGAAACGTCGCTCTTGCCCGCGATCCCCAACTTCTGGCGCAACGCGCCTTCCACGCGAGCGAACGTGTCTTTGTTGTCCTTGAAATACTGGCGAACATTTTCACGGCCCTGGCCGATGCGCTCTCCTGAGAAGCTGTACCAGGCCCCGGACTTTTCCACAATATTGTGCAGCACCGCCTGGTCGAGCACATCGCCTTCGCGCGAAATCCCCTCGCCATACAGAATGTCGAACTCCGCCTCGCGAAACGGCGCGGCGACCTTGTTCTTGACGATCTTGACCTTGGTGCGCGAGCCGACGACAACGTCACCCTCTTTCACTGCGGCAATGCGGCGAATATCGACGCGCACCGAAGAATAAAATTTCAGCGCACGACCACCGGTCGTCGTCTCAGGATTGCCGAACATGACGCCAATCTTTTCGCGAATCTGGTTGATGAAAATCAGCGACGTCCGCGACTTCGACACTGTCCCCGTCAGCTTGCGCAGCGCCTGCGACATCAACCGCGCCTGCAGTCCCATGTGGGAATCGCCCATTTCGCCGTCGAGTTCCGCCTTCGGCACCAGCGCCGCGACCGAGTCCACCACCAGCACATCGATCGCGCCCGAGCGCACCAGCGCTTCCGTAATTTCGAGCGCCTGTTCCCCATAGTCCGGCTGCGAGATCAGCAGGTTGTCCACGTCCACGCCCAGTTTCCGCGCGTAGATGGGATCGAGCGCGTGCTCCGCATCCACAAACGCAGCCATGCCGCCGGCCTTCTGCGCCTCCGCGATGATCTGCAGCGTGATCGTCGTCTTACCGGAGGACTCCGGCCCGAAAATCTCGATCACGCGTCCCCGCGGCACTCCTCCCACCCCCAGCGCTGCGTCGAAGGAAATGGACCCGGTGGAGATGACAGAAATCGGCACGATCGCCTCTTTGCTGCCAAGGCGCATGATAGATCCCTTGCCAAACTGCTTCTCAATCTGCGCAAGCGCCAGGTCTATCGCACGCGCGCGCTCTTTATCGTCTGCCATTGCTGTCTCCGGGGATGAGTGTGGAATTGAATTGTCCGCGACACGGTGCGCCTACTGCCCAGTATCGATAAAACGCGAGAAAGAAACTTTGGTTACTGGCGGGATTTTAGCATTATTCTGCAACTGGCGAAATAAAAACGAAACCGCTTGCCGTTTAGTAGCAATCTGAATTTAACGTATGTCTTACTTCTCAATAGAATCTTACCAATTGATATGATTCTTACATGGCAACGCACACGACCACTATTAGTACCAGGGGGCAGTTAGTCATCCCAGCGGAGATTCGCGAGGCTTTACATATCAAGCCAGGGATGCGCTTCGCCGTCCTCCGGGAGGGCCATCAGATCATCCTTCGCCCTGTGGACAAACATTTTCTAGACGAGCTTTGCGGGATTACAGCGGGAGGCCCATCGATGACTGAGATGCTGCTGAAAGAGCGCCGTGAGGACGACAAGCGTTCGAAATGGTGACCTACGCGCTCGATGCCAGCGCGCTGTTGCGGTTCATCGATAAAGAAGCTGGGGCAGAACAAGTCAGGGCCATCCTGCAAGGACTTTTGTCCGGCAAGCACCGTGTTCTGGTCTGCGCGCTGCACTGGGGTGAGGTCGCAGGCAATTTGTTCCGGAAGAAAGGCCCGCATGTTCAGCAGCAAGTGATGGACCGGCTTTCCTACCTTGGCTTGGAACTCGTTCCCGCTACTCCGGATCGCGCCGTCCGCGCCGCCATACTGAAAGTTGAACTCAAAATTCCGTATGTGGATGCCTTCGGTGTTGAGTTGGCGCAAAACACACCCTGTACCTTCGTGACTGCGGATTACGACCTGAAGCCAGCGGTGAATCGAGCGAAAATACAGTTTTTGCCAAAGAAGTAGCTGCGCTATATTCGCTAAAACAGATGTCAGATAACCGCTTGCGAGATTAATCTTGACGTCGCAACCCTAAAAGGGTTATCTCACCGCGCAGAACGTTAATAAACATCGGTAATTCATTAAGGGAACATGCCTGGAGAAACTTTCCTACACGAGTCATACGTGGGAGTGAAGTTGTTTTTGATTGATATAAATGAAGCATCGAGCGATCAGATGGACACTCTACTGAACGAAACTTCCAAGCGTTAAAGTTCTGGCCATTCCGCCCCAATGATACCTCCCGGACAAATATGGACCCCGGACTCTCGTAACGTACCAGCAGAGCCACCATTAGAAAAGTTGGCAAAAGAAACATCAAGGCCAAGATACTGAAGCATATATCGATGACCCGCCCAGACGTTCCCTCCAAAAAACGGTTACGGGGCGGATTAAGAATTGAAGAAATGTTGTGCGCTGCTGAACCGAATCCTAGCGCAACGAATAGCTTTCCCATATCGCCCGGTATCTCGTCGATATGGCTCCGCCACTCTTCCTCGAAACGTTCCCTTTGGTTTTCAGGTAGTTTTGCGACAGCACGCCGGGTGAGGCGCTCAATAATCCACGGTGTCCATGCATTAAACTCACGAGTTATCTGTCTAGCTACCGCACTGGAAAAGATGGCTAACGTGAAGCCCTTGATCAGTTCCATGCGAGTCCCCCAATTGCGGACTCCACTTCACGAAAACTTGCCTGCGCATTACGTGCGCCCGAAGCTGAAATTCGATAGAGTCGCCGCCGAGGCCGACCCAATACATGAGGATCGCCAGCCTCCCATCGACTTACAAGCCAACGAGCCTGCTCTAATCGCAGCAAGATGGGATATAGCGTTCCAGATGCCAACTTAGTTACACGAGCTATTTCTGCTCCTGAGAACTCATCGTGTGGGCATGACACGATAGCTCCTAAGACCTTGAGCGTCTGCGTCGTAATCTTTAGTTCTCCCTTACCCATACTCTGTACTCTACATAGGAACCTGAAAACGTGTCAAGCCACCCGTATTCGTCACCCAAATTGAACTCACCTCTGCAACGGATCAACCGGCACATTCACGTCCGTCACCCGAAAATTCTTCGCCAGCACAGGATGCTTCTTCGCAACAGCTTGATACATCTCCCACGCCACGCGGCGGTAGGAGATATGCCCTTGCGGGGCGCTGCGCAGTTCGGCGATGTAGAGCGCTTCGGCAAAGTCCATCTTGAAAAGCGACCGGCAGCGGGTTCCCAAGGGCAACAAATATTGCGCAGTGGCGATAGATTCAGGAATGTTCGCCTGCGAAAGCTGCTCGAACGCATCGTGCGCCTCGCGCACAGCGTGCTCATAGCTCTCGCGCAGGTCCGACTCCGCGATCAATTCCGGCACCTCGTAGCCATGCATGTCGGTAAAGCTCTGCATCGTCTGCACGCAGCGGCGATGGCGATGCATGTCGCGAAAACCGCCGATGTCCATAAGGATGTCGAAGCGAAACTGATAGCCGGAGGAAAATGCGCGCGACAGTTCGTCATGCCGTCCACGATGCCGTGTTCCGAGCGATAGAAGTTCGTCGCGGCGCGCGGATTCGAGCGCGCCAACTTGTTTGCGTATCTGCCGGTATGGGTAGTGGCAGGCACCGTAGAGTAGCGTCGTGACAATTTCAATCTCTACGGACTCGCGCTGCGCCTCGTCGCCGCTATCGATCAGGTCCACCAGCGGCGCAGCCTGGATCGGTTCCTGCCCCATCAACTCCTGCGCGGCCTGTTCCAACTCAATTCGCGTCTTCTGCT
>JAJZDO010000842.1 GCA_021805955.1 Acidobacteriota bacterium | reverse complement strand
CCACGTTTCTTGCTGCGCTGGGAATGTCCATCGCATCCACCCCAACTACGTGGCTCGTATGTGGATGAAACATGGCAGGGATGGTTTAGCTGCAACGCTCTATGGGACTTCTCGAGTAAAGACGACTGCGGGTGCAGGTCGGCAGCCAATAGAGATCGTCCAAAAGACAAACTATTCTTTCGACGCTACGATTCACTTGAGTTTTCACTCGGCAAAACCTGTATCGTTTCCTCTCTATTTGCGCATTCCGCAGCGGTATAAAAATCCCACGATTGCTGAGAATGGTAAGCCGGTTGCACCATTGGAAATGGCCTATAATTTTGCAGTTCTGAGCCGAACGTTTCAACCGGGAGATACAATAACCCCGATTCTTCCCATGAAGACAGCCGTGACGTCCTGGCCGCAAAACGGTATTGCCGTGGAGCACAGTCCACTTGTCTATGCGCTACCGATTACAGCAAGCTGGACTTCCGCGATGGAACAGCCGTGGTCTACACCCGATTTCCCTGAGTGGATTGCCAATCCAGAAAGTGCGTGGAACTACGGATTGATTCTTGATTCCAGTCATCCTGATGCAGGAGCGGAACTTCGCCGCAAAGCGATGACGAGTGGTCCTTGGACAGGTCCTCCGCTGAGTCTCGATGTAAACGCCAGAAAGATCGACGATTGGAGGATTCAGCAAAGCTCAACAAATCCCCAGCAGCGATTCACACCTCCACTGCCAAATATTCGATCGGCTCAGGTATCGGATTCCGTAGAGAAACTCACGCTGGTTCCCTATGGATCGACCCATTTGCGGATGACAATTTTTCCACACCTTGCGCCGTCATTAATCAATGACTTAACAGCCGCTCGTTCATGAGCTCGCAGGTCAGAACGGGGGATGAACTGCAGTGCGAGTGGAATAGCGTTGAAATCAATTACCTTGGGACGATGGCGTTCCTTTGACTCGCTTGATGCTCCTGAACTAGCGGACGAACAGCCTACAGAAAGGCCGAAAACTATGAGGCAGGTCATATTAGAAGCACCAGGGAGATTCGTAGAGCGGGAAGCCCCGCCATCTAAGGCAGATCCAGGGCAAGCTTTGGTCAAAATAGAAAGGATTGGTGTATGCGGAAGCGACTTTCATGCCTTTGCAGGGCGCCATCCTATCTATACTTACCCCCGGATCATTGGTCATGAACTATCTGGCATCGTGATGGAAGTGGGGCCCAATGACCGCGGAATCCAACAGGGAGACCGCTGCGCCATCGAGCCCTACATCAGCTGTGGTGCGTGCCGGGCGTGCGCAAAAGGAAGAAATAACTGCTGCGAGCGCATACAGGTTCTTGGGATCCACGTGGATGGTGGAATGCAGGAGTTTCTGCCAGTGCCTATCAGCCTGATACACAAGTCGGAAGTATTGACGCTCGATCAGTTGGTGTTGGTCGAGATGCTTGGAATCGGCGCGCATGCTGTGATGCGGAGCGGAGTGAAGAACGGTGAAGAGGCAATTATCGTGGGTGCCGGCCCGATTGGAATGGCAGTAGCGCAATTTGCATCGGCGCTGGGGGTTCGTGTCCATCTCATTGAGAAGAGTGAGTGGCGCAGAGCTTTTGCTGGGCGAATGGGCTACACAGCATCACCGTCCGCCGAGGACAGGCAAGCAGAAGTCGTTTTTGACGCCACGGGTAACGCAGTGGCGATGGGGAGCAGTCTAGACTACGTTGTGCCGGGAGGTTCGCTTGTCTATGTTGGTCTAACGCGTGAGCCAGTATGCATCGACGATTCCCTGTTTCATCGCAAGGAAGTAACGCTGCTGGCAAGCCGCAACAGTTACGGCCAATTTCCGCGGATCATCCACTTGATTGAAGAAGGCAAGATCGATACGACACATTGGATCACCGACCGACTGAACCTTTCCGATGTAGCGATCCAATTTGAATCGCTACCTGCGCGGCAGACGTTGATGAAAGCCATTGTGGACATGAGTCCGGCTAACTAACAGCGTGACAAGAAGCGTCGTTTTTGTGCGCGGAACACATTAAGACGCGACGAGGTTTGAATTCATGATACGGGCTAAACCGTCCCCGGTGCTCGACTTGGGGCCTGGACTGTCGCGTACGCAGATCGAGTTGCGGATACTCCCAGGCTTCTTCAGGGAACGAACTGCGCGGCGAATGACGTGACATTTAACAGGCAAAACTTCGATGATCATGAATTGTTGTGCGTAACCAGCCTGACAAATGCAGCTGAACGAATTCGCCTCACTGCCGGGCAAATCCCAGGTAGCCGGGGGACAACGAAGGGAAGGCAAGTCCGCGTGAATTCATCTGTTTTGGGATTCGGATTGGTACTGGTCGCGGCGATCGCTGGCGGAGGACTCGCGGTTCCTTTGAAGATGCGCCGGAATTTCGAGCTGGAAAACATCTACATACCCGCCACCGTGGTCATGATGCTGATCCTTCCGCTGTTCATGGCCGCGTTCGTCATCCCGAATTGGACGGAGGCCGTCCATGCAGCGGGCGCAGCAGCAGTTTTGAAAGGCGCTGCATTCGGGTTCGGATGGGGCGCGGGTTCCGTCCTGTTTGGCTATGGCGTCACCATGGCTGGAATGTCGGTGGGTTTTGCAACCATCATGGGGATCAACACTGCGGTCGGTTCCCTTCTCCCGTTCCTGGTAAAGTCGCCTTTCGATCTTCTCACGTCAGGCGGCCGGGCAATTCTGATCGGCATCGCAGGATGCATCGCTGGGGTGGTGGTCTGTGGCAGGGGCGGCTTTTTGCGGGAACGTCAGACAGGCGCCAGCGCTCAGCAGCGTGGATTCGGCCGGGCCTTGATTGTCTGTGTGGCCTCCGGCCTGCTGAGTGCCTGCGCAAATCTCGGATTCGCCTTCACGAGTCGGGTTGGCGAGGAAGCGCAAAAGTTCGGCGCGAGCCCGGTTTTTGCCACTCTGGCAAGCTGGTTGCCTGTCTTCTGGGGAGCGGCTTTCGCACTTACGCTTTGGTTCGGCAGTTTGCAAATCAAGAAACGTACATGGCGAAAGAACTTCGGCCCCGATGCCGCCTATGACTGGCTCAACGGTGTGCTCATGGGGGTTATCTGGTTTGTTGCCACAATTCCCTATGGCATGGGCGCCTACTATCTCGGTCGTCTCGGCACCTCTGTCGGATGGGCCTTATACATGGCCTTCACGCTCCTCGTGGCGAACATCTTCGGGTTTATAAATCGCGAGTGGACGGGAGCTTCGGCGCGGGCCTTGAGAACTCTTTACGCTGGCCTTTCGATTCTCATTGCCGCCATCGTGGTGTTGGCTATTGGCAATTCCATGACAGGGTATTAGAAACTCCATAAAAGGGGAATTCGATGCAATACAACATGCTCGGCGCAACAGGTCTGAAGGTATCCCGGCTCAGCTTTGGCGCGTCTTCGCTCAGTGCTGTGTTTCATGCTGTGGATGAATCGGAAGCGATCGCAGCGGTTCATGCAGCACTCGATTGCGGCATCAACTATTTTGATGTTGCGCCAGCCTACGGAGGCACGCAGTCGGAAACGGTTCTGGGAAAAGCCCTGCGCGGCGTGCCGCGTGATCGCTACTTTATCTCCACGAAAGTCGGTAAATATACAGACCCAAACAATTATGGCAATGACACGTTGGACTATTCGCGAGCGCGCATCCGCGCATCATTGGATGAGAGCTCTGCGCGATTGGGGGTCGAGTATTTCGACATCATTCACATCCACGACATTGAGTATCAGAATAGAAAACACGCCGAATGGGCTTTAAGTGAAGGCTACGAAGCGGCCCAGGAATTGAAGCGGGAGGGCCGGATCGGCAATGTGAGCTTTGGTATCTACCCGATGGATTTGTGGAAGCGGATCTTCATGTCCCTCGACATCGATGCGGCGTTGGTTCATAACCACTATTGCCTCAATGACACCCAGTTGCTCGATTTGTTGCCCATAGCGAGGCAGAAGGGCATCGGTATT
>JAJZDO010000540.1 GCA_021805955.1 Acidobacteriota bacterium | reverse complement strand
ACATAGATGTCTATGAATGCCAGTGAATACGAGAGACTCTTTCTTTGCTCCCACTCGGTCTAAATGGAGGACAGGTGTCGAATTTAGGGAAGAACATCCGGAGGACAGTTGGACCCTTTGATCTTCCAAAGGGTTGCTGTTGAATCGGGCTTGCCTCCAACTTCCGATCTTTCAGCCGCAGCATGGGAGCTTACGATGGAGTGACGTTGTTGGAGCCATATCCAACCAAAGGGTCTGCATCTCAGGGAATCTCTTGGGAACGAGGATCCTGCGGGGTTGAAGATAAAGCTTAAGCTCGGAGATCGCATCGGTCTGACCAAACTGGCGACCCGGAAAGCGGTGGCGTAAAGTACGACCTGTTGGCCTCATGAGGTGAATATCAATGAAGTTTCTGCTCGCTTTATCGTTGTTTGTGTTTTCCTGGATGCCTATGAATGCAGCGAATCCTATCCCATGGCAGACGAAGGTTCAGCAGGAGTTACCGCTGCTGGGACACCGCAATTGGATCGTTATTGTCGATTCGGCATATCCGTTGCAGACCTCTCCGGGCATTGAAACCGTGGAAACCGGGACCGATCAGCTAACCGTGGTGCGGGAAGTTCTACAATCGATTGCTCACTCGCCGCAGGTCAGGCCGGTCGTGTTCATGGACGCGGAGCTTCCATTTGTCACGGAACAACAAGCCCCTGGAGTTACCAAATATCGCAGCGATATCAAAGACGCGCTGGGAAATCTGCCGGTCCATTCTGTGCTCCATGAACAATTGATTCAAAAAATGAATCAAACGAGCAATAGTTTCCACATCTTGATTCTGAAGACTACGCTGACCGTCCCCTACACGTCGGTTTTTCTACGGCTGGATTGCAAATATTGGAGTGACGCCGAGGAACAGGAACTGCGACAGAAGATGAAAAATCTGCCATCAACTTCATCCGGTCCCGACGTTCAATAGCGATCGCAGGGTTCACGTCGATGTTGGAATTCAACGACGCGCGGCAATAGAAGAAGTCTCGGTCAGCCAGAAACAGTAGAGGAGGAATAATGAGCGAAAAGAGCAAATTGCCGCGCCGTGATTTTCTAAAACAAGCGGCGGGAGTGATTGGCGCAGCCACCCAGTCGGGCCACTGGGCCGGAACCATGCAGGCGCAGGCGACCCCGGCTCGCAACTTCGGCGAAGATCATCCGCTCGGTCAGACCGAGATTGCCTATCCCCGCGTGTTCGAAGGCCGTCAGCTAAAGATGATTTCGTTTCCGCTGGGCGGAGTCGCCGCCGGAAGTCTGGGATTGGGAGGTCGCGGACAACTGCGCGATTGGGAGATCTTCAATCGGCCCAACCAGGGCGGCTCGCCGGCGTATGCATTTCCTGCAATCTGGATTCAGTCGGGCAACTCCAAACCGATTGCGCATGTGCTGGAATCGCGCATTCTCCCTCCGTATCAGGGAGAGTCCGGTCTGGGCTCGAATAATGCTCCGGGACTCAGCCGGCTGGAAGGGGCGAAATTTACCGGGGAATACCCGCTCGCACACATTGACTTTGAAGATCGCCGGCTGCCGGTGAAGGTTGAACTCGACGCGTTTTCTCCCTTCATTCCGCACAATCCGGACGACTCTGGACTTCCCGTCGCCGTGCTGCGTTACCGTGTGACGAATCCCGGATTGTCGGCTGCCAAAGTCGGCATCGCTTTCTCGATCGATAACCCTGTGGCAGCCAACCCGGCGAAAAGCAGTCCCTTTTTGAAATCGGATACACGTCTGAATGAATATCGCACCGGCCAGCAATTAGAAGGTTTGCTGATGAGCAATCCATCTTTGTCCTCGGAGGATCCGATGCATGGCAGCTTTGTTTTGGCGGCCATGCCGGACGACAAGACCAACCTGACGCACTGGCGAGGCTGGCCGAAAGAAGCGTGGTGGACCGCTCCCCTGCTGTATTGGGACGAGTTTTCAAAACATGGTCAGCTTGGCGCCGAACCCAGTCCGCGCAATGCGGTTGGCGCACTCTGCCAGCAAACAGCGATTGCTGCCGGCCAGTCGGGAAGCTTTACGTTTCTGCTGGCATGGCACTTTCCCAATCGCACGCCCGCCTGGTGCGGATGGTCTGCTCCTCCGGGCAAGGAAAATAAGATTATCGGCAATTATTACGCCACCCGTTTCAAAGATGCATGGGAAGCCGCGCAATATGCCGCGACGCACTTACCGCATCTGGAGTCTCGCACTCGCGCATTCGCCAATGCGTTCCGGGCGAGCACTCTGCCCGATGTCGTGAAGGAGGCGGCCAGCGCCAACCTGTCGACCTTGGCTTCCACCACATGCTTTCGCACGGCCGACGGAGAATTCCACGGATTTGAAGGCAGCAACGACGCGCTTGGATGTTGCTTTGGAAATTGCACCCATGTGTGGAACTACGAAACCGCGACGCAGTTTCTTTTTCCCTCGTTCGCACGATCTTTGCGCAACGTCTCCTTTGGCTATTCTGAGGATGACGCCGGCGGAATCCGCGCGCGACAACTGCTTCCCGAGGGATACCCGCGCTTCCCCCTGGTCGCTGCGGACGGGCAGATGGGTCAGATCATGCACGCCTACCTGGGTTGGAGGTTATCCGGCGACAACGGTTGGCTTCAAGCCACTTGGCCGAAGATAAAAAAGGCGATTGCTTTTGCCTGGGAGCCGGACGGATGGGACCCCGACAAGTCTGGCGTGCTTACAGGCGTTCAGCACAATACATACGATGTCGAGTTTTACGGTCCAAACCCCCTGTGCGGAATTTATTATCTCGGCGCGTTGCGTGCAGGGGAAGAGATGGCGCGTGCGGTCGGCGATACTGCATCCGCAGCGGAATATCGCCGGATCTTCAATCAAGGCAGTCCCTGGATCGACGCGCACCTTTTCAATGACGAATTCTACATTCAGCAAATTCGCGGGTTGCCCGCAAGCAAGATTGCTCCGCATTTGCGCGGCGGCATGGGAACGGAAGAAACAGAGGACCCTCAATATCAGGTGGGAAAGGGCTGCCTGATCGATCAGTTGCTCGGCCAATATCTTGCTCACGTAACAAACCTGGGCCCGCTGGTCTCGCCGGCGAATGTGCAGACGACGCTTCGATCCATTTATGCCTACAACTACAAACGCACGCTGGTCGATCACGACAATGTGGAACGAACGTTTGCCCTGAACAATGAGGCTGCCATGGTGATCTGCGACTACGGCAAAGCACCGCGGCCGCGCATTCCGTTTCCGTATTTTGCTGAAGTGATGACGGGATTTGAACACGCCACGGCCGCATTGATGATTTATTCCGGAATGGTCGACGAAGGAGTCGAGTGTATCCACAATGTTCGCGCCAGGTACGACGGTGAAAAACGCAGCCCGTGGGATGAAGCGGAGTGCGGCCACCACTACGCGCGCGCCATGGCTTCCTGGACCAGCTTCGTCGCGCTCAGCGGATTCCGATTCGATGGAGCGAACGCCTCTGTCGTAGCAATCCCGCGCATCCCGCACAAGAATTTCAATTCTTTCTGGTCGACTGCAACGGGCTGGGGGACATTTGCCTATCGCCCAATCGGCGGAGCCGGCACTCGCTTTACGATCCAGGTTCTTGCCGGCACGCTTCCCTGCCGCTCCTGCGAGATTTCAGGATCAGGGTCGTCGGCGACTGTCCGCAACAACGGCAGCATCGCGCCGCATTCGATGGAAGATAAAAATGGGACAAGTGTGTTTCATTTCGGGCCACCGGTCCAACTGTCCGAAGGCCATACGTTGCAGATTGAGTTGAAGGCATGAGCAGCGATATTGCCGACCACAGGCCGTGGATCGCAATTGTTGGTGGTTTTCTTGGCGCTGGAAAAACCACACTGATCCTGACAGCCGCGAAGGAGCTGGAACGCCGTGGTATTCGCAGCGCGGTGATCCTGAACGACCAGGGGAACGAGTTGGTCGACACTGGCTACGCCACGCAAAACGGAATGCAATCCGGTGAG
>JAJZDO010000572.1 GCA_021805955.1 Acidobacteriota bacterium | reverse complement strand
AGGAATGCGCATCGATCTGAACGGGCTTGTGATTCTGCTGATTTCAGGCACGGCGAGCATCGACGAGCAGGGAGTGAGTGTGCATATCGGCGATTTCGCCGCACAGCTACGCCGAACATTCAAAAACATCACAGCGCTGCTGGAGGCGGAAGGTGCAACGTGGCGCGACATTGTGCGCACCAGTTGCTATCTGCCGAACATCGACCGGGATTATGACGAGTTCAATCGTATCCGGACGGAGTTTTTCAAAGAGCAGGGCCTGGATCCACTGCCCGCCTCGACTGGAATTCAGGCCGGGCTTTGCCGTCCGGAGCTGCTGATCGAGATTGAAGCGATTGCGATGTTCCGGACAAAGACGGCGGAGTGATTGTCGTCGCGGTTTTCGGGCGTGTTTTTCACTTCTCCTGAAGAAGGAAAGACACGCCTGAGGTTGTCTTCGCGAAGGAAAGACTTCGGCGGAGAATCTGATCTTTGCTTTGAAGATGGAGTTCCAAATGCGTGAAACATGGCAGTTGCTGGCAGCTCATAGTTTTCTGATCGGTACGTTGCTTGCAGTCGGCGGAGGCGCTGGATTGTCGGCCCAGGAAAATGTTGGCACCTCGACGAAGAAGGTCTGTAGCTGTGGAGCACATCCGCCCGGACGTCCTCCGGATCGTGTGGTGGTTCCGTATGCGGGAGAGCCAGCGGATCTGCGGCCATTTGCGAAGTTCACAACGCCGTATGAGTTGAACTACGTCCATCCGAATGTGTATTCAGGCGCGGGTCGCGATCTGCCGGAGCCGCGGGGCTTGAGCGAGATTCGAATTGGCTTTCTGGGGCCGATCGAAAACAATCCAGAGCATGTGTTTGGCATGCGCATGTTGCACGGCGCAGAGTTGGCCATTGAAGAACGGAATGCGCAGGGGGGGTATGGCGGCAAACCCTTCAAGCTGATGCTGCACGATGACTACAGCAACTGGCAGTCGGCGGCGGTTTACGGGGAAACCCGTCCGACGGATCCTGGGATATGGGGTTCAGCCGCCGATGAAATGGTCAAGATGGTCTACGACGACAAGGACTGGGCTGTTTTTGGCTCAATCAGTTCCGAGTCCACGCACATCGCACTGCGCGTTGCACTGCGAGCCGAGATTCCAATCGTGAACTCGGCTTCGACGGATCCTACGATTCCAGAGACTTATATTCCGTGGTACTTTACCGATCTTCAGGATGATCGTGTGCAGTCGTATACGCTGGCGCGACGGATATTTACGGAACTTGGGATGAAGCGGGTTGCGTTGCTTCGGGTCAACAATCGCTATGGCCGATTTGGCGTGCTCAAGTTTCGCGATGCGTCGCGACGGTTGGGGCATCCGGTCGTGATCGAGCAGAAGTTTCTGCCTGGAGTCACGGATTTTTCTCGATACCTGCGTGTGATTCAAGACTCGCGCGCGGATGCGATTGTGCTCTGGGCCGATGAGGCACAGGCGGCGACGATCCTGAAGCAGATGCGCAAAATGGGGATGAAGCAGCGCGTCTTCGGAAGCTATCGAACGCTGGGACCAACGCTGCTGGCCGACGCTGGCCCTGCTGCGGAGGGATTCGAGGCCGTCTTTCCCTACGATCCAACGCGCACGGATCCACGCTGGACTGCATTTCAAAGTCGATATGCGCAGCGGTTTGGAGAGCCGCCAGAGCAGTTTGCGGCACTTGCTTACGATGCCATGAATCAACTGCTGGACTCCATCTGTGAAGCGGGATTGAACCGTGCGCGAATTCACGACGCATTGGCACAGATTGGCAGTTACGACGGTGTGACCGGCCACATGGTCTACGATCCGAATCTGAAGAACATCAGTCCGATGTACCTGGGCCGTGTGCATGAGGGTGCGATTACTTATCGCCTGGAGACAATGGAAAAACGGCAGACAGCGTCGTCAACTTCGA
This sequence comes from Acidobacteriota bacterium, assembly GCA_021805955.1. Next base: position 2,056 of record JAJZDO010000572.1, on the reverse strand, counting down.
TTGGAAACACAGTTCCGCAAGCAGCACCGCGAACGGAGCCTTATGCGCATTTGCCTGAGATGCCAGTGAGCTTTTCCGGCCCGGCAGGTCGCGATTTGCCAGCGGGACCGATACGTGTGGTTGTCTTTGGCCGGAGTGCGGCAGCGGTGGTGAGGAGAGCATCGGCTGCTGCCGCAATTTCCAGCGGCTGGGAGCTTTTGCCGATTGAGAGTGGCCAGAGCTGGGGCGTGGCTGCGACCGAATTGGTGCGGGCAGTGATGGATCAACACGCATTGGCGATTGTGGCTCTGGACCGCGATGCAGCGCACCTTTCAGCGCAATTGGCGTTGAAAAGTTTTGTGCCGGTGATTGCAATCACCGACGATCGAACATTGACCTCGACCAATGTACCGTGGGTCTTTCGACTGCCTGCCAGCACATCGCATCTGTCCGCATGGCAACTGCTGAGACAAGCGGAGCAGAAGAGTGGGCCAAATTCCGAACGGCTACGCGCTGTGCTGGCTTCCGGCGAGCACTTTGGGAGATGGTTCTTCACGACAAACGGCGAACCTTGCGAAGCGCCTATCTGAGAAGCGTTTCGGGGATCGATTTTGGGATCGCTGCATTCCATCCATGGAGCGCGTCTCATCTCCCATGAGGAGCTTGAAAACATCGTCAGATGAGACCCGCAGAAGCTGCTGTGGCATGGAGAAAACACGCGCTGGGAAACACGCTGCAATCCGCTCCGCCATCCATCGTTTCAAAGAGCAATCGGAGGCGGTTGAAACCCAAACTCTCTATCGAGCAGCGACGCGATTCCGAGCACAATTTCATCTTCATGTGGGCGTGCGATGACCTGAAGGCCGATTGGCAAGCCCTCTGGCGACCGCCGCACCGGTAAGACCGCAGCCGGTGCACCCATAACATTCCACCACTGTGTATGTCGCACTGCGTCGAGATAGGGTACTTGCCTGCCGTCGATATTCCAGCTCCGCTCTCCGTGGCGAAATGCCGGAATGCTTGCCACGGGACAAAGCAGAACGGAATAGTGCTGCATCTCTTCGAGCATTCTGCTGCGTTCGATATCCATATTCGTCCAGAGATGCAAGATGTCTTCTGCGTCCAGCTCGCCGCTATTCCGCGCAATCTCAAGAAATTCCTGAAAGATGGGACTCAGTTCCCTGCTTTTACCGAGGATCATCGGTCGGTACAACATCGCACCACATTGCACAAAGCATTTCCACCATAGCTTTCGCAAGGACTCCAGCGCCTGTGGGCGAAATGGTTCGACTTGAAAGCCAGCCTGCTTCAGCACATGAACCGCATCGCGAACTGCAATGCGTGTGTCCTCCGTGACCGGGACCAGTCCGTCCTCTTCAAAGTAACCAATGGCGCGCGTGCGCAAGGCCGCTTCTGTTGGCCATTGACTTGCCGATGGATAACTGACAGGATCGATGGAATCCTGTCCGGAGAGAGTCTCAAAGATCAGTCGTACATCCTGAATGGTGCGCGCCATGGGACCGATTGCGCCGAGTACGTTGAACGGTCCGTTGCAAGGCGGCAGATGACCGCGTCCTGGAATGCGGCCCGGCGTGGGTTTGAGCGAACAGATACCGGTGAAGTGCGCGGGCAGACGGACGGAACCGCCGCTGTCACTACCCAGTCCCGCAGCCGACATTCCCGCCGCAATCGCAGCGGATTCTCCCCCGCTCGATCCTCCGGGAGTCCGTTCGAAATCCCATGGATTTCGCGTTCTACCGTGGAGCACATTCGCTGTTTCGTAGGCCATCAAAAACTCAGGGCAATTGGTTGTGCCCAGAATCAAGGCTCCTGCGCGGCGCAATCGAGCCACGACCTCGGCATCTGTATCTGGAGTTTGTCCGCGAAGCAGCGTACTTCCAATCTCACATCGATACCCCGCGGCAGCGATCGAGGATTTGATGGTTACAGGCAAGCCATGCAGCGGTCCAGTAGAATCCGGATCCGAGATCCACTGGCGTTGAAGTGCAATCGCGTGCGTACGCACTCGCTCTTCGTCGAAGTCGGCGTAGGCATTGATTTCCCCGTACTCAACAGC
>JAJZDO010000817.1 GCA_021805955.1 Acidobacteriota bacterium | reverse complement strand
TGGCGGCCGCAAATTTTCTAGACCATGCGCACGCGGACGCGCGCCAGCGTTTTGAACTTTTTTGTGCCGACAATCAGCAGTGGCTGGAGGGCTATGCCAGCTTCACTATCCTGCGAAACATGTGCGACGGCGCTATCTGGTCCGCTTGGCCGGCCGAGTATGTGCATCGCGTTCCGGAGGCGATGGAACGGTTTCGTGCCGAGCACGACCGGGAACGAGCGGCACAGAAAGTCATCCAATTCTTCTTCCAGGAGCAATGGATGCAGCTACGCGCTTACTGCGCCGAGCGCAAGATTCGCTTCATTGGGGACATGGCGATCTTCGTCAACTACGACAGTGCGGCCGTCTGGATGCGGCCGGAAATTTTTGAGCTGGACGAGAACAAGAATTCGCTGTATGTTGCCGGCGTTCCACCGGATTATTTCAGCCCCACCGGGCAGCGATGGGGCAATCCGCTGTATCGCTGGGATGTGCTGTCCAGTTCCAATTTCGACTGGTGGGTGGCGCGTTTCCGCCGCGCCCTGGCGCTCTGCGATCTGCTGCGGCTCGATCATTTTCGCGGCTTTGAATCCTACTGGGCAATCCCGGCGGAAGATCAGACAGCCATTCGCGGCCGCTGGATGAAGGCACTGGGTACCGAACTATTTTCACATCTATACAAAGAACTTGGAGATCTGCCGCTGATTGCGGAAGACCTGGGCGTCATCACTCCAGAGGTGGAGCGTATGCGAAAGAGCTTCGGCATGCCGGGCATGCGGGTGATGCAATTTGGTTTCAGCGACCGCGGGGCGCATCTGCATTTGCCTCATCGTTGCGAAGAGAACATGGTCATCTACACCGGCACGCACGACAACAACACCACCCTGGGCTGGTGGCACCAGACCAACGAAACGGAGCGCGCCGCAATCGCCGCCTACATCCACCCTGGGGATGACGGAATTGTGTGGGCCATGATGCGCGGCGCTGCCGCTTCGGTCGCGCGGCTTTGTCTGTTTCCCATGCAGGATGTGCTGCAATTGGATGGCGATGCGCGCATGAATACCCCGGCGCAGTCCGAGGGAAATTGGGGCTGGCGTTATCGGCAGGATGCCTTGCAGCCGTGGATCACGGAGAAACTGGCGGCCCTGACCGAAGTGACGGATCGCGATGGCTGGGTCGATCCAATCGATTCCTCCCAGACCTCCGGCGACGCATCTGCGAAGTAGTTTGGCGAATCCCCGGCCCATCTATCCGGAGAAACAACATAGACCACATCTATATCCCGCACGGTTTTACGAGTAAGCGGATCACACCGCAAAAGAGGGAGGTAACGTCGTATTTGCTGGCCGCTCAGGTTTCAGTCTGCGCCACTTCGCGCAAAGATTACAATATCAACATCCATTCATTTCCGAGGAGAATCGATGCCCCTTTCTGGAGAAGCCATCCGCATGATGAATTACGCCGACGATATCGGCACCACGCTGCGCCGCCTGCTGGTGGTTCTGCCCTCGCTTGCGCCGGAGGAAAGAACACGCGTGCGCGAGTACATGCTGAAGGTCGAGCCGACCGTGGCCGACGTACTCGCCGCACTCGAAGACAAAAAGTAATTCGGCCCGGCGTGAGCGACATCCGGGTGCCCCAGGTTCGTCCGCCGTGGCGGGCTAGACCGGATTGACGGTGAGTGTATTCAATTCAAAGGGCGATAGAGTCATTCTTCGGTCGCGCGGCGACCGAAGAATCCAGAGGGTGATGGCAGCGTTGACGATGCAGGTGCCGTGTGGATTTTTCACTTCGCAGTGCGGAGCCTGCCCTGAGCGAAGTCGAAGGGTTCAGAATGACTCGCTCCCACAATTAACTACACCAGATGTGAATCCGCTATAGTCTGAGTATTTTGTTGATTCAGTGACGCGTCGCTGCTGCGGGCGGCGCATACGGATGCTTGAGATACTCGCTCGCCAGTGTAACGGCACCGGAGGTGTCGTCGTGGGTCTCCATCGCCTCGCGATACTGGTTGATGGCGCGGTCGCGTTGGCCGGAGGCGTCGAAGATTTTTCCCAGATGCAAGTCGCTCCACACTTCCGTCCACTTGGGAACGCCATCGCCATTTAAAGAGGCTCGAAACGCGTCCTCAGCCGCCTGATAGTTGCGTTGCCGGAAATACACTTCCCCCAACCGATAGCTTGCCAGTGAACTGGTGGCGTCGAGCGCCAGCGCCGCTCGATATTCCTGGATCGCGCCAGCGTCGTCGTTCCCGGCAACTTTCGCAAGTCCGCGCAGGATATGCGCACGCACTTGCAACACGTTGTCGTTTCTCAGCAACCAGCGCTGTGGATCGAGAGAGACCTTGGCCGGAATTCCGAACGTGTCGATCATAAATTGTGTTTGCGGTCCCATCACTTCGACGCGCTTCTGGACCGTCTTGCCTTCCGTCTCCACGCGCACGTCCACCGGCATTTGGAATAGATCCAGGTCCTCGTCAATCTCGCCCATGGTCCGAAATCCACGGTTATTGCCCAGCCGGTAGATTGTCCACTTTGCGGTGAGTGTCGGTGCGCCGGTAGTGTTCAACCACTGCGTAAAGAAAGGCCGCAGGTTCTGATGGGACGCCGCTTCGGCAATCTGTTCGACCTTCGCCGAGGAAATGGACTTGTCCGCCTGCGACAAAAGATCGCGCAGCGTCTCCTGGAAGGCCGCATCGTCAATCTGCCATCGCAACATGCGGAAGATCATTGCGCCCTTGTCGTAGGTCATCGCCTCAAACTCGCGCGAAAACTCCGGATAGCGCACCACTTCCGCCAGCGGAACTGTATCGTAGGCCAGCGCACTGGCCGACACATTCAGAATCGCGTCCGCCATAACCGCGGGTGTGGCTGTGCGACTGAGATACTCGAGCTCCGCGTACCGGCACATGCCGTTTGTGATCCACACATCGTTCCGTGTAGCTGGACTTACTTGGTTCCCCCACCACTGACGGGCTACGGTATTGGCGAGCAGTCGGAATGAGTCGGATTTGTCTAACTGATGACCCGCGATCGCCGCAATCTCCGGCGCCCAGGCTGCTGGCACCGTATCGTCAGGCAGCTCGACAATGTTCAAGCGTCCAGTTTCTGTTGGACCAAATTGCGCAGCGAACTCACCGTATTGCTTGGCGACCGTAGCCGCGATTTTCTGACCGTCGATTTGCGGCGTGGTTGGCTTCGGGGCCGCTCCATGGTCGATGAGATACACGCGCACCTGCGAGTCGGCATCGAACGGCTTTTGGAATTTTCCCGCGATCATCGTTCCGGGAAATCCGGGGCGGGGCCAGTTGAAATCAAATACCGCCTGGCCGTCTGCATCCGGATGCGGCGTTCCCGAAGGGCCGCTTCCCAGCACGAGCTCTCCAGCCGGCACATGCACATGGATCGTTGCCGTGAAACGCTGCGTTCCATCTCCCACCACTGGGAACCAATTCGCGCGATACAGCAGATAGCTGACCGGTCCACCGACAGAGGCCAGGCGAAGTGGGCCGTCGGATTTCGCCTCAAACACTCCGCTGTAGGTGAAGGTCCACGCAGCAGCGCTGCCTTGAGCCACAGCGCTCGCCGGGGTGACGAGGATCTTCCCGTCGCCCTGTGTCGCGCTCAGACGGTTTCCTGAGCCGTCGGTGACTCCGGTGACATGCATCGCTGAGTTCAGATGGAACGTGACCGTCGCCACGTTTCGTAGCGCCGTGAAGTCGACCCGCGTCTGCGATGTAAGGGAATGATGCGCGGGATCGAGAGTTACATCGATCGAGTAGTTGCGAATCTGAACGGCACCCCTAGAGGGCGACTTTGCGAGCTGGTTTGCTTGCGCAAGGCCGAGCGGCACGATCGTCCCGCAGACGAGCAGTCCCATCCACCGACACAATTGCAGCCGAGATTTCCTCGTAATTGGCAAGCCTCTCATCCATGCATGTCCGCAGAGTGCGAGTCGGTATTCGTCGGCGTAGAATCAGCGTGGGTCGCGTTCAAAAAACGCAGCA
>JAJZDO010000006.1 GCA_021805955.1 Acidobacteriota bacterium | reverse complement strand
ACACCTGCTTACCCTCTCCGGATATTCGATAACTTTTATCGAAAAAAATCCGGGACTTGTCGATGCTTTGCGCCAGCGAGGCAAGTATTCCGTGCATATCATGGGCGCACCTGAAAAGAATATTACGATTCGAGATTTCCGGGTCTGCCAGACCAGCGAAGTGGACGCAATTGCCGAGGCAGTCGCAAACGCTTCCGTGGTATTCGTCTCGATCGGAGGACCCAACCTGCCGCAGATCGCACCACTGTTGGCGGCAGGGCTGAACAGGCGTACTACCGGCCTGAACATCATTCTCGGGGAAAACTATTTCCAACCCGCTCAATGGCTGCGCAAACTCATCTCCGAATTTCTGCCGTCGGCACGGCAAGAATGGTTTGCGCGCGAGGTTGGAATTATCGAAACGATGATTCTTCGCTCAACTATTGAACCTACGGACGATATGAAGGCGAACGATCCTTTGAGTCTCCAGGCGCAGGACATGTGGGAAATGCCCGCGGACAAAGAAGCATTTGTCGGCGATATTCCTTCCATTCAGGGCCTTTCGCCAAAGGAAAACTTTCAGGGCGGTCTTATCCGAAAATTGTTTACTTATAACTGCATCAATGCCGTCATCGCTTATACAGGACATCTGAAAGGGTATTTGCTATTAAGCGACGCGGCCAATGACCCGGAAATCGTAGAACTGGCGCGCAGCGCATATCGGGAAGCGAACGGCGCCCTCTGCGAACGCTATGGATTCGACCACGAGGAGCAAAGACAATTCGCGGAGTCCGCCATCGCCAAGTATCAAAAGCGAGAAATTGTCGATCCAATTGAACGGAATGCGCGCGATCCGCTTCGCAAGTTATCCCGGAATGACCGGCTAATTGGTCCTGCATGTCTGGCCCTCGAATACGGTGTTAAGCCGGTCGCACTCAGCCGTGGGATCGCCGCCGCCTTTCTCTACAACTCCCCCCAAGACCCCTCCAGCGCGTCTCTTCAACGAATCGTTCGTGAAAAGGGCATCCGAGCCGCCCTCAACGACGTGTGTAAAATCGAGAGCGACGGTGAATTGGCGGACTTGATCGTCAGTAGCTATCAGAAATTGAGTAATTCCATCATGGTTAGGTAGGAGTATTGCAGGATGAGCGATTATACATCTCACACTATCGAGGGAACCCCGCAGCTTATCGCAGATTATGCTTGCCATACTGGAGAAAACCCACTGTGGCACCCAATGGAGAAGCGCCTGTATTGGTGCGACATTCCGAACGGACGTATTTTCCGTTACGACCCCGCTGCCAACGTGCATGAGATGTGTTTCGAAGGTGAGCCGGTCGGGGGCTTCACCATTCAGAGCGATGGCGCCCTGTTACTATTTATGGCCCGCGGCGCAATTGCCCGTTGGCAAAATGGCATCCTGACCACAATCATTGAGTCCATCCCGGAAGAAGCAGATTCGCGCTTTAATGACGTAATCGCCGATCCTGTCGGTCGAGTGTTTTGCGGCACCATGTCCTCACCGAGCCATAAGGGAAGGCTGTATCGCCTCGATCGTGATGGCACTCTGACGGTGATGCTGGAAGGAATTGGCTGCTCGAATGGAATGGCGTTCACCCACGATCAGCGTCGGATGTATTACACCGACTCCTACGCACATGAGATCTATATTTTTGACTACGACAAAGAGACAGGGTCGTTAGCGAATAAACAACTCTTCGCGAAGGTTTCTGAAGCAGAAGGTTTTCCCGACGGGGCAACCATCGATGCGGAAGGTTTCCTTTGGTCGGCCATGTGGGATGGCAGCTGCTTGATTCGCTATACTCCCGACGGCAAGGAAGACCGGCGAATTTCCATACCCGCCAAGAAGGTATCCAGTTTGACCTTCGGCGGAGATATGTATTCCGATATCTATATAACTACCGCCGCAGGAGATGAGAGAGGGAAGGACGATCAATACGCTGGAGCGCTTTTCCGCCTGAGAACTGGAATCCGCGGTGTCAAAGAATACTTTTCAACGATCGGCTCTTGAGCATCGCTGTCTTTCGTCAACTTCAAAGCCAAGATGGATCGCTTCCATCTGGAACGGATTACTCGGTTCCACGGTCAGTCTCGAACATGGCCATTGCCTCGATTTCGATCAGCAGGTCGGGGCGGCACAAAATTGCCTGAATCCCCGTCGATGCCGGCAGCGGATCGAGCCCGTGTTCACGGAAGAACCGCGTGCGGACCTCATTGAATGCATCGTAGTCGCGCTCAATGTCGCGCAGATAGCAGCTCGTCCGCACCACGTCCTTCCAGGTGGCGCCTTCGGCGGCCAGCAGGCCGGTAATGTTGTGCAGCGTCCTCTGGGTCTGGGCGCGGAAATCCCCGACATGGACTGTTTTGCCATGTTCATCAATGCTGGCAGTGCCGGAGATCATCAGGATCGTGACCCCTTTAATGTCCAGCCGCAGACCGCGCGAGAAGGACGATGGCTTTGCGTATTCATAGGCCTCGTTCAGCACCCGCGGTTCCGTGATGGCCTTTTTGGACACCGGAGTATGGGTTTGTTCCGGCGCGACGATCGTTTCTGTTGAAGACATGCAGTACCACCTTCTCGATTCGGATTTTGAAGCTGCTCGTCGGCGAGGGAGCCGACGTGGAAATTTCTTGTATCGAACGCAGCAAGTGGACGATCCCCGCTGCTTTGCTGCTTATGCGGCGTGGATGCGATAGCCATCCGGGTCTTTGCCTCGCACTCGCCGCCACCATACCTGGAATGTGGGCACGTTGACAGTGACGATAAAGAGTTTTCGCAAGCTGTCGGGTGGGCACTGGAGTGGACGCACGCCGTGCCACGAGTGGTCCGTCCGCTGAAAAAACAGACTCTCATTGCCGCGTGGAACCAGTGCCGCGGCAACCTTCAGTTCGTCGAAACTTGGGGCGGAATGCGGCTTGCACCGGCCTTCATCATCCAGCATCAGAATTTGGCCTCCCCAGGTCGTGTCCCAATTTTCTTCCGTGTTGAAATAAAAAATGTGCGTGGCCAGCTTGCGCCGAGCATCGCAGTGGGGCGAGACGGAACAGCCCTGCCAGGCGTAGTACCACTCCAGCGTCAGGATGAATTTTTGCGGCCCCAGCATCCGGCGAAGGAAGGACAGGTAGACATCGCTATTTAGCTCGGCGACGAACTCCTTCCAGTGTCCCGGCAACTCCATTCCCGGCCTGTAGTGCAGGATGTACCGGTCGTGCGGGGCCTGTCCATGGCCTCGTTTGACCCCTACCTTGCGGTCGAACAGCTCCACTTCCGGCATGGCGTTTCTAAGGCTGTCGAAGCCCTCCTGCGATAGCGCCGCTGGAATGCTGACCCAGGGATAGGGTGACCGCGCGCGAAATGTTTCAGGGGAAATGGCCTCTATATGTTTCTGGTCGAGATAGGGCATACCAAACCTCCGAATGCAGACACTCTGGTATACGATCTCATTCCTGCGCGCATTCCTCCGTGACGTACATCACAACACCTCCAGAGGGCAATTCCTGCCAACGGCGCGCGCTTTGCAGCGGCGAACTGGCCGGTGGACTGTGTGGAGTGTTCGGAAGCTAGCGCCGGGCGGTGTTGGTTGGCACGGGCTTGGGATGCGGATCGGTCTGTGCGTGGAGCGCCTGCAGATCCAGAATGACGATGCGATGGCCATGAATGGCCACAATCTCCTGTTGCACCAGTTTTTGCAGACTGCGCGTGACCACCTCCCGTACCGAACCGAGCCGCGACGCCAGTTGCGTGTGTGACAGTGGCAGAGAAAACGAGACGCCATCCTGCAGCTTGGGATTTTTCCGCCGGGCCTCCTCAAGCAGCAGCGTCGCCAGCCGCTGGGTCACATCCTTCAGTGCAAGTTGTTCGGCCAGGGAAGCGACTGTGCGCAACTTCCTGGCCAGGATTGCCAGTGCCGTCAGTGCCGCCTCGGGATGTTGCAGTAGAAACCGCCGGACATCGTCTTTCGCCAGAAACAGCAATTCCGAATCTTCTTCCGCCATGGTGGTGGAAGGATACGGACCGCCATCGAACACGGGTACCTCGGCCAACATGCCGCCTACGCCCTCCACATGGATGGTCTGCTCGCGGCCATCGACGTTTTCACGGAAGGCGCGCACAGAGCCCGAAAGCACAACATACATTCCTTCCGCCGGCTGGTTGGCGGTAAATAAAATCTGACCCCGTTGCAGTTTGCGTTCGCGGCCTTGGACCGCCAGTTCCGCCAGAGCGCCGACGGGAAGGTTTTGAAACCAGGCGGACTTGGCCAGAACTTCCATGCGGCGATCGAGAGACATAGCGCCATCTTGCCGCATGGGTGTCGAGATTGGCAATCACTGGCAATAGTCCCGTCGGTCGAACGATCATGCCAGCCGGTGATTTAAGTCACTGAGTTGGGTGCTAGCGATCACTACAGTCGCAGTTAGGAGATTTACATCATGGTCATCACATCGGAAACACAAGTTCGCGACATTGCAGTCGAATATCCAACCACGATCCCGGTTCTGGAGCGTCTCGGCATCGATTTTTGCTGCGGAGGGAAACATACGCTGGCGGAAGCCTGCACCAAGCGCGATGTCAACCTTGCGCCCGTGCTGGAGGAACTGGAACACCAGCAGCGGCAAACAAACACTCCCGACGTGCAGTGGCAGAAGGCACCATTGAAGGAGCTGGCCGACTACATTGTCGGCAAGCATCACGCATTTACGCGCAACCAGATCCAGCTAATCGGCGGTCTGATGGCGAAAGTGGAGGCCCGTCACGGGGAACACCATCCCGAAGTCTTCCAGATCAGCAAGGTCTTCGCCGTGGTCAGCGCCGAGCTGGCACACCACTTTGTTTGCGAAGAAACCATCCTGTTTCCTTATATAGGGAAGCTGGAAGGCAACCGGCAAGCGGCTTTGCCGCCCATGTTTGGCAGCGTGGAGCAGCCCATCACGCGCATGATGGCGGACCACGACCAGGCGGGCGAGGAGTTGCGCGAACTGCGCGGCCTGACCGGCAATTACACGCCGCCGACCGCAGCCTGCCCCACGTGGCGCGCTCTCTATCGCGCACTGGAAGACCTGGAGCAGGACCTGCACCAGCACATTCATCTGGAGAACAACATCCTGTTCCCGCGCGCTCTTGCGCAAGCGAAGGGGACGGCGTGAGTGCGCCGCTTGCATCGCTGGAGCAACCGGTGAATGCGCAGCGGGTGGCAATGGAGCGGCACAGCCAGCGGCTGGTGACCGCCTTCATCGCTAGCGGGATGCTGTTCATGCTGCTGCCGGGGACATTTCTGGGAGTGTGGAACCTGATTGGCATCTCTCAGCAGCGCACGCTCGGCAGCCTGTCTCAAGCATGGTTGCAGGCGCATGGCCAGGCACAAATCTTCGGTTGGGTTGGCTCCTTCATTCTGGGAATTGGATTTTATTCGCTGACCAAAATGCAGAGCACGCTGAGCTTTCCGGTACGCGCGGCGTGGACTTCGTGGGTTATGTGGACACTGGGGATTGCGATGCGCTGGATCGGCGGTGTTACAGGTTGGCAATGGAGAATTTTGCTGCCACTTTCCGGAGTGCTGCAACTGATCGCCTGCCTGCTGTTCTATCGCGCCGTTCGGCGTCATCGGCCCGCAGACCCGGCGCATCGCACGGAAGCCTGGATGGTAGTCGTGATCGCGGCAACCATTGCGTTTCTGGTTGCGGTTGCGGTAAATTGTGCCGCATTGGTCCGGCTGGCTCTCTATGGAACATCGCCCGCGCTGCCGCATGTTTTCGATCAGCAGCTTGTGGTACTGGCGGTCTGGGGCGTTTTGGTACCTACGATTTGGGGTTTCAATGCGCGCTGGCTGCCGGTATTTGCCGGATTCAGGAAGCCTGACGGCATTCGTCTGCTGGTGGCGTATGGGCTAAGTGTGGCAGGCGTAGTTGCCGTCTTTCTGCAATGGCTGCCCATAGCTGCCGTCCTATTTCTGTTGGCAGCTTTATTGGCGATCGATGCGCTGCATGTATGGGAGCCAGCCGTCCAGCCAGCAAAACTGCTGCATGTCCACAGGACATTTCCGCTGTTCATCCGCGTCGCGTATGTCTGGCTTGTAGTGTCATGCGTGCTGGATGCGCTCGCGGTGCGCTACGACCATGCCGGCGGCATTTGGGGAGCCAGCCGCCATGCGCTGACGGTGGGGTTTGTTGCGGGCATGGTCTTCGCCATCGGCCAGCGAGTTCTGCCTGCTTTCTGTGGCATGCGGATTCTTTGGAGTACGCGACTGATGTTCTGGTCGCTGCTGCTGTTGCATGTCGGCTGCTTGTTGCGCGTCACACTGGAACCGCTTGCGTATGAGAGCTATTGGAATTTTGCATGGAAATTGCTGCCGTACTCCGCAATCGTGGAGTTGACCGCAATCGTGCTGTTCGCCGTCAACATCGCGGCAACGCTGTTGCATCCACCCGCCCATCTTCGCCCTGAAATTCATTCTCCATTGCCCACACGAGGCGCTGCTTGAACTTCCATTCAGTGCTCCAGAAAGAATGCAAACGGGGTATGCTTTCGGTATGGAGTTTCGGGGGTAGACCATGAACATTGCAGCAAACGTGACGGAACTGATTGGGCGGACACCGCTGGTGCAGTTGAACCGCGTGACGGAAGGGTGCCAGGCCAGGGTGGTGGCCAAGCTGGAAAGCTCCAACCCGTTGAGCAGCGTCAAAGACCGCATCGGGCTGGCGATGATTGAAGCGGCGGAACGCGAAGGCAAGATCGCGCCGGGCAAGACGGTGCTGATTGAGCCGACCAGCGGCAACACCGGCATTGCGCTGGCATTCGTGGCGGCGGTAAAGGGCTACAGCATTGTTCTCACGATGCCGGAAACGATGAGCCTCGAACGCAGAATTCTTCTGCTGGCCTTTGGCGCCAAAATTGTGCTGACGCCTGGGCCGAACGGCGTGAAGGGATCGATCGCCAAGGCGGAAGAACTGCTGCGCGAGACGCCCAACAGTTACATGCTGCAGCAGTTCAACAATCCCGCCAACCCGAAGGTCCACTTCGACACGACCGGGCCGGAAATCTGGAACGATACCGATGGCCAGGCAGACATTCTGGTGTCGGGCATTGGCACCGGCGGAACACTGACCGGAGTGAGCGAGTACATCAAGGCCAGAAAGCCCGGCTTTTGGTCGGTTGCAGTGGAACCCGCGGATAGCGCCGTACTCTCCGGCGGCAAGCCGGGGCCACACAAAATTCAGGGCCTTGGCGCCGGCTTTGTGCCCAAGATCCTAAAGACGGAGTTGATTGACGAGATCATCACGGTGACGAACGACGACGCCATCGCCATGGCGCGGCGGCTGCCGAAAGAGGAAGGCCTGCTGGTCGGTATCTCTTCCGGAGCGGCAGTCCATGCCGCGCTGCAACTGGCGCGCAATCCGAAGCACGCCGGCAAGTTGATCGTCGTCATCATCCCCAGCGCTGGCGAGAGATATCTCTCCACGGTCTTGTTCGACGAATTCCGAAAAGAGGCGCTGGAGACGAAGACGTCCGCCGTGACAGTATGAACCTGGTTCGACTGATTCGCGAAGACATACGATGCGTGTTCGAACGCGACCCCGCAGCCACCTCGAAAGCGATGGTACTGCTTTGCTATCCAGGCCTGCACGCGGTGTGGGTCCATCGCATTCACCATTGGCTTTGGTGCAAAAAGTTCAAACTGCTGGCACGCGTTCTGTCGCAGATCACGCGCTTTTGGACCGGTATTGAAATCCATCCGGCGGCGCGCATCGGGCGGCGGTTGTTCATCGACCACGGAATGGGAGTGGTCATTGGGCAGACCGCAATCATAGGGAACGACGTGACGCTCTATCAGGGCGTTACTCTTGGGGGTACGGGAAAAGGCGAGGGCAAACGCCACCCCACCCTGTGCGACGGCGTCTTTGTCGGCAACAATGCGAACATCCTCGGCAACATCACCATCGGAGAACATTCGCGCGTTGGCGCCGGATCCGTGGTTCTGCGCGATGTGCCTCCGGACTCGACCGTCGTCGGGGTTCCGGCGCACATCGTGTATCAGGGCGGCAAGCGCGTGCTCATTACCGATCCGCGTGATGTGAGCGATCCGCTTTCCGATGTCATCATTGCTCTGTGCGATGAGGTGAAGCGGTTGAAGTCGCGCGTCGAACGGCTGGATGGCGAATTGCAACAGGTCGCCTTGCAGGAGGAGCCGCAGAGCGCGCTTGCGGTGGAGGAAGAAGAACGCGCCACCTATCGAAGCCAGCTGTACTCAAGGTCCGATTACGTAAACATGGGCGAAGGAATTTGATCTGCGCCCGCGCTCGTCCTGGTTTGCGGGACGACCGAACCTTCCCTTACATTCCCGGATGTGAGACCTCATTTGCATGTGGCACCAGTTCCAGATAGACGGAGCGCGGCAGGTTCGTGTTCCAATGCCCGGTGGCCTTGGCATAGCCAACGAATCCGAAGAACAGGCAAGCCAGCATAATGGCCACTGTTACCGGAGTCAGAACAAGATTGCGCCAGCGGTCCTTCGCCTCAACCGAGTTGCGCGGCGGCAAAGAAAACTGCAAGGCATTCTGCGCCGGGCACGCGGCAATACATTCCATGCAGGCCGCGCATTCGACTGAGCGGACCTGTACCAGCCGATCCACCGGCAGGTTTGCAGGGCAGACGCGAGCGCATTTTCCGCAATCGATACACGCAGCCGCATCGCGGCGAATCTTTGTCGGGCTCAACAGCGAAACCAGTCCCATCAATGCGCCGTACGGGCAAAGATAACGGCACCAGAAATTCCGCACCAGGATCGAAAGCAAAATCAACACGCCGACCACGATGACCCCGGTCTCTCCCAGGTCGCGAAAGAAATCGAGCATTTTGACGTCCGCAATCAAACCGTAGGGCGAATGCAGAAAGTCGGCCAGCGCCGCGGCCGACATGGTCCCGATGACAACGGCGAAGAATGCCAGCAGAACATACTTCAGGCTGCGCAATGGAATGTCCAGCCACAACGACAATTTGAGATTTCTGCCCAGAATCTTTCGGCCCGCTTTCCATAACATTTCCGACAGGGTGCCGATCGGACATAGCCAGGAGCAGAACGCCTTCTTCAGCAGAAGACTGGACAGCAGGAATACGGCGAATAGAAACATGGCTGCCGGATGGATCTGCGGCAGCCTTCGCGCGACCAGCAGGTATTTGAAGTTCATCATCCCTGCAATCGGCAACCAGCCCTCGACCCCGGCAGGACGGTTCACGTAGAGGGACTGGCCGCCGGTCTGGTAGTAGCGTACCCAGAGAAAGAACTGGGTCCCGATCCACAGGTTGAGCAACACAAACGCAGTCTGCACGCCATGGCGAAACCGCTGCGAGCGATCCTGAAAGCGACGCCGAATCAACTTCTTCACGGCTTGGGTGCCAGGAGTGTCACAATCCTTCCGATCTTCGGCGCGAGTCTCGGGTTCTGTGCGCATTCTCACCTGCCAGACTTACTGTACGAGGGCAGGGCGCACGCAGCAGTGACTTATATCACGAGTTTTTCGAACGATGCACGCTGGAATTTTCTATCGCCCACTATCGAGCATCCTGGAGACTTCAGCAAACGTCGGCATCGAAGGCTGCGCGCCCGGTCGAGTGACGGAAACGGACGCGGCAGCCACGGCGAACCGCGCACTTTCCAGCGCGGATTTTCCCAGCATCAGCCCGACAGCGAACGCGCCGTTCAACGCGTCGCCGGCCGCGGTGGTATCTATGGCTTCGACTGGCATCGCGTGCAAGAGTTGCTCAACTCCATCGGCGGCCAGATAGGCTCCGCGTGGACCCAGCTTCAGAATGATGCCTGCCGGACCCTGCCCCAGCAAAGAGCGCGCAGTGTCAGGCAAAACTCGCGCATCCCAACTGCCCCCGCGACGGCCGTCCGCGACACGTCCGACATAAAAATCCGCTTCCGTTTCATTGGGAGTGAACCATCGAATGCGCTGCAGCAGGCTCGGGGGAAGCGCCTGCGCTGGGGCGGGGTCCAGCATCAACGGAACCTGCTCTTGAAAGCACAACTCTGCTAACCTCTCCACGGAGTCAACGGGAATTTCCAGTTGTGTCATCACCAGGCCGGCGCTCCGAATCAGAGATCGATGCTGTTCAACATAGTCGGGGGACACGGCGGCATTGGCTCCCGGCGTGACCACGATCGAGTTTTCTCCCGTTGCAGCAACGGTAATGGCGGCAATACCAGAGGGGCCTTCCACCGTCTCGACCCCGGCCATCCCAACCCCGGCACGTTGCAACTGCGCGCGCAGTCGTTCCCCGAACAGGTCCGATCCGAGTTTCCCGATCATTTCTACGGGATAGTCCAGACGAGCTACAGCGACGGCCTGATTGGCGCCCTTTCCTCCCGAATGCATCTGGAAGCTGGATCCGAGCAGTGTTTCTCCCCCCGCCGGTATCCGGGACACAGTGGAGACGAGGTCCATATTGATGCTTCCCACCACAACAATGGGCCGCATTGTCTTCGATCGATCCATTGCAACGTTGTCCTTTGCAGTCAATGAGCGCGAAAAATGGGAGCAAACGCAACCGCGGACAGTCCCAGCAGAAAAAGAATGAACATCAGGCCCAGCAATTTCCGCGAGCGTGGCGGCGCGTCAGCGAACTCGTGCCATACAAATACACCCCATGCCGCAGAGATCATCGTCGCGCCCTGGCCGATGGAATAAGAAACTGCGGGACCAACGATGTGCGCGCGCGAGGCGGCAAAGTTGAACACTGTGCCGGTGCACCAAACAGCCCCGCCCAGCACCCCCCATGCGTGCCAGCGGAACGGCGCGCTGAAATACTCCGACATCGCCACCGGCGGCTTTCCATCGAGCGGTTTGTGCATCAACAAAGAATTGAAAACAAGCGCGCACAGGCCGGTACCGACCACAAAATAAAACGAGGTAGCATACGGTCCCGGCGCATGCGATACATCCATTGCGTGCGCGACCAGAGGATAGAAGCTGCCCATCAACACGCCTGCCGCCAGGCTGAGGACCAATCCGCGACGGCTCATGGCGCGTTGTTCCCGTTCTCGCATCCCGTAGGCCAAAGCGTCGCACACGATGGCGGCGACAACCAGCGCAACTCCGCCAAACAACAGGACCGGATTCCCATTCGGCGACAAAATGTAGCTGCTGACTGCACCCACGACCAGCGCCACGCCGATGCCGACGGGAAATGCCACAGCCAGCCCGGCGATCTCAATCGCTGCAACCAATAGCAAATTGGCGATATTGAAAATGACTCCAGCCAGGATCGCGCAGATGATGCTGACTTCTCCCGCGCTGGTTACATCGGCTAGAAACGGTCGTCCCGCTTGTCCAGCGGAGCCGAGCGTGAATCCCCAGAGCAGCGCCCCGGCAAACAAGCCAATCCCGTAGTCCCAATAAAATAACTGGAACCTGTAAGTCGGGCATAGTTTTACTGTGTTGGCCCACGATCCCCAGCCGAGCATGCTGATGACCATGAATAGAAGAGCAATCGTGTACGTCTCTGGCTGATACAAGAGGATTCCTCAAATCTTTTCGGCCTGAATCGTACACGGGTCTCGCTTGTTGCGCGAAGCAATTTCACGACACTCGGGTACCCATCATCGGTGGTGCGATGCAGATCTTCTTGATGGAAAACGCAGGGGGTACTTCATCCTACAGGTTGCATCCACAGTGGAACGATCTACCATCGCCGCTTGAGATTCACATAACCTGATTACTGTACGTTCCTGCCCGTCCCATCGGCAAGCGACGCATGGGCCCGCACTTGTCGTTGTATCCTTAACATAGCTTATTTGAGATATAAGGATCCATACTAGGCTATGCTAAGTTAGGCAGGTGCAGCCGATGGCGGATGACTGTTCCAACAGGATGGAAAACGAAGGCTGTTTCACATGTAAGGAAAGACACGCCGACTGGTTTTGCAACCTGTCTCCGCAGGCTCTGGTGGAATTTGAAGCCCTCGGGATGCATATGATTGTGCCGTCGGGCAGCACGCTCTTTTTTGAGTCGCAAACTGCCCGCAGCGTGTATGTGCTATGTTCCGGCCATGTAAAGCTGACCACCTCATCCAAAGACGGAAAGACACTCCTGGTAAGGATCGCCAAGCCCGGAGATGTGCTGGGCTTGAGCGCTGCCCTCTCGGGTACGACGTATGAAATTGCCGCGCAGGCTATCGAGCCTGTACAGGTGAAGTCGTTTCAGCGTCAGGACTTTCTTCACTTCATCGAACATCACATTGAAGGCAGCATGCATGCCACCAAGATGCTCAACAGAGAGTATCGCGATGCGCTCGGCGATGCCACTCGGCTCGCGCTTTCCATGTCGATTGCCGGGCGGGTTGCCAGGCTCCTGCTCGAAATGACATCGGATCAACGCGACGCGAAGCCTCGCATTACCATGGCGCTTACGCATGAAGAGCTCGCCACCATGCTGGGGACCACGCGCGAATCCATCACGCGCGTTCTGAGTGAGTTAAAACGCAAGGAGATTATTTCGATCAAGGGCACCTCTCTCACCATCCTTCACAAAGCCGCACTGGAATTGCTCGTCTAGAGGTCTTGAAGTAAGGAACTTGTGGTAAATGTGTCAAGTTTTAAGCCGCCAGTTTTGCCTTGTCGGCCCAGACTTTGATTTCCAGTTCAAGTTTATCGAAACAGCGTCGGAGAGCTGCGTTG